>CAZQDE010000013.1:16699-28198 GCA_964591485.1 uncultured Anaerolineaceae bacterium
TGGATGGCAGCAATCACATCATCACCTGCGATGCCGCCCGCCAGCAGGTATTTGCCCTGGCCTCTGCATTCGTCCAGCGGCAGCTAAAGAACTCCCCCGGTCCGCAATGAGGAGGTGACGCCATGCATCCGGTGCTCGAGTGGGGAATCCCGATCATCGCCTGGCTCCAGGGCCTCGGCGATGGCCTGACGCCTCTGATGGAGCTCTTTACCTTCCTGGGAACCGAGAATTTCTACCTGCTGGTGCTGCCGCTGTTCCTGTGGTGCGTGGATGTGGGCCTTGGGATCCGCATTGGGTTGATCCTCTTGGTGAGTGGAGGCTTGAACGAGACCCTGAAAATGACCTTCGGGCTTCCCCGCCCATATTGGGTCAGCGACAAGATCCGGGCGCTTAGCGCGGACACATCCTTCGGGCTCCCATCCGGACACGCCCAGACCTCCCTGGCCATCTGGGGCCGGCTGGCTGCCTGGGCCCGCAGAGGCTGGGTCACGGTCGCCCTGGGCCTGATCATCCTACTCATCTCCCTCTCTCGCCCGTATCTGGGAGTCCACTTCCCCGCAGATACGCTTGCGGGCTGGTTCGTGGGCGGGCTCTTGCTGGCCGCCTTCCTGGGCCTGGAGCGTCCCGTCGCTTTGCGGCTGCGACGAATGAAGACGAGACAGCTCATCCTGCTCTCCTTTGGCGTCTCACTCTTGCTGCTCGCGCTTGGCCTGCTCGCCTGGGCCAACTCGCCCGCCAGGCCGCTGCCAGGGGCATGGATCGAACAAGCGGCCCGCGCCACGCCCGGCAGCGAGCCGATTGCGCCCCTCAGCCCTAAGGGCATCCTTACAACCTCCGGAACGCTCTTCGGATTGGGTTCCGGCGCGGCCTTGCTGTATGCCTGGGGCGGGTTCAACACCCGGGGCAGCCTGGGCCAGTATGCCGCCCGCTATCTGCTGGGGCTCTTGGGCATGCTGGCGATCTATCTCGGGCTGAGAGCCATCTTTCCCTCCGGGGATGATCTGCTCTCCCTGATACTTCGCTATATCCGCTATGCGGCAGTGGGCATGTGGGTCGCGTACCTGGCCCCGCGCCTGTTCGCCGCCCTGCGACTCAGCGGTTCTCAAACATGAGCTCTCACCAGGGAGATTGGCATCATGCATCCAGCGTTTTCGCATCCACGATACCTCCTCAAGCGACAAGTGCTGGCGCTAACCGGCAAAGTGCGCATCTTCGATCCAGCCGGTCAGCTCGTGCTCTACTCTGAACAGAAGATGTTCCGCCTGCGCGAGGATATCCGCGTCTATGAGGATGAGGCCAAGCAGCGCCAGGTGCTAGGCATTCATGCCCGGCAGATTCTCGATTTTTCTGCCGCGTATGACGTGTCCGACACGCTCAGCGGCATGCCGGTCGGGATCCTGCGACGGCGGGGATGGCGCTCGATGCTTCGGGACACCTGGGAGATCCTCGATTCGACCGAGGCGCAGATTGGCGTCCTCCAAGAGGAGAGCCAGGGGCTGGCTTTGATGCGACGCTTCCTGCTCGGTTCGCTGCTGCCACAGAGATATGATCTCTTCGTGGGTTTGGGTGGGCTTGCGGCTACCTACCGCCAGCGCTTTCACCTCTTCCGATATGAGATGGAGATCGATTTGAAACCAGGGTGCGGGCTTGACCCGCGGCTGGCCTTGGCCGCCGCCGTCTTGCTGGCGATCATCGAGCGAAAGCAGGAATCCTAGGCCACGGGGATCGGCTCAATCGGGATCGGCTGGCCGCATCTCCCGCCACAGGAACCAATGACCTTTACGGTCGCCGGCCTCCTGTGGGGCGCGATCGAAGTAGATGTCAAAGAACCGCCCCGCCGTGACGCGCACCCGGTAATAGAAGCGACCAACGCCCCACGACCCCCTTCTCTCAGCCTTGCGCCGATTCGCTGGCCGCATGTTCTTCGCCATCTTGCCGCGGCGCGAAAAATCCTGCCACGCCAGAAGGCATTCTTCCACATGGAACACCTGGCCCCTCCAGCGGAACGCATCCGGCGCAGGCGGCTTTTTCTCAAGTTGTGGGGATTGGCGGAAGCTGACCTCGATCTCCTCGCCCACGAAGGCCAGCGGCTCCCACTCAGGGTTCATTGGCAGAGAGTTGGACGTCTGACGCTGTTCGCAATGGTGGCATGATCAGAAGACCGAGACTGATCAGACCCAGAAATGACCCCAGGTAGAAGAAAGGCAGGCATAGAGCGGCCAGCAGGACGGCGGCGCGGTGGCCCCACCTTTGACCGAGCCAGATTCCGCTGAGTGCGCCCGCCCAGGAAGTGCCCAGGACGACCATTGGCCAGGCGAGGGCGGTCAGATCCTTCCAGCTCGCCGGCGCGAATTCCGGCAGCGGCGCATGCGGGTTCGCTCCCAGTGGCATCAACCAGACAGGAAGCGGGAGCAGACCCCCGAGGATACGCAGCTGGAGCCCCGAAAACGACAGCCACGCTCCCAGGAGCGTGGCCACGATCGTCAAGAGCATGCGCCGCGAATGGAAATTCTGCATATCAACCAATGCGACCCGGTGCGTCAGCGCTCTGGCCGCCTTCCGCACCTTTCGCCCTAACCGGCTTCTTCTTTGTTCAGCTCACGCTGGCGGGCTGCGACGATCTCCTCGGCCACGTGGGGCGGAACCACCTCATAGTGGCTCAGCTCCATGGAGAACACGCCACGGCCGCCGGTGATCGAACGCAAGTCAGTCGTATAGCGCTGGATCTCCGCCAGCGGAACCTGAGCCGTCACCACGCTGCGGCCGTGCTCCGTCTCCATGCCCTGGACACGCGCCCGACGCGTGTTCAGGTCGCCCAATACGTCGCCCATGTTGGCTTCGGGTACAGTGATGCGGACGTTCATGATGGGCTCGAGCAGCACAGGCCCCGCGTCACGGAATGCCAGCTTAAATGCCTCCCGTCCCGCGATCTCGAACGCCACGGCCTTCGAGTCCACCGGGTGCTCCTTGCCGTCCACGACGGCCACCTTGACTTTCTCGATCGGGTAGCCCGCGATCACCCCGGACTTCATCACCCCCCGCACGCCCTTTTCGATGGCCGGCATGAAACCGGAGGAGATGGCCCCGCCGAAGACCTCGTTCACGAACTCGAACTCTTCCTCCTCCAGCGGCTCGATTCGCATGTGCACTTCGGCGAATTGGCCCGCCCCGCCGGTTTGCTTCTTGTGGCGGTATTGCGAGTGCCCGGCCTTGGTAATCGTTTCCCGGTAGGGTACCTTGGGGATCTCGGTCTTGAGCCCCACCTGGAATTTGGCCTCTGCCTTGCGGATGGCCACGTCAATATGCTGGTCGCCCATGCCCTGGAGGATGGTCTGATTGGTGCTGCCTTCCTGATGCCAGGATAGAGTCGGATCCTCCTCGCAGAGGCGGGTCAAAGTGGGACTGATCTTGGTCGAATCAGCCTGGGTCTTGGGCTTGACTGCCACGGCGTACAACGCGCTGGGGTACTCCGGCATCGGCATCTGGATGGCGGCCGCCTTGTCACCCAGCGAATCGCCGGTCGCGACCTCGCCCAGTTTGGCCACGGTGCCGATATCCCCTGCGTGCAGCTTCGAAACGCTAAATTGCTCCTTGCCGCGCATCACATACAACGTCCCCAGCCGCTCCTCAGCCTCCTTGGCATGGTTCCAGACACGGCTGTCCGACTCGAGCACACCGGAGAACACCCGCAAATAGGTCAGCTTGCCCACGAAGGGATCTGCCGTGGTCTTCCACACATAGGCCACCAATGATCCCGCGTCGGAGGCCTGGATCTCGACCTCGCCCTGCGGCCCCTGCCCCACCCTCGGCTTCATTTCTGTGGGCGCGGGTAACAGGTCCACCATGGCTTCCATGAGCGGGTAGACCCCATGGGCCTTGCCGCCGGCGGTGACGAAAACCGGCACGAAGCGGCCGGCCAGGACTGCCTGCTTGAAGCCGCGCATCACCTCCTCGGCGCTGAGCTCCTCGCCCTCCAGGTACTTCTCAAGCAAGGCGTCGTCGCCCTCTGCGGCGGCTTCTACCAGTGCAAGCCGGGCTTCTTCGGCCTGATCTTGAAGCTCGGCGGGGATTTCCTGCTCGTCCTTCCCTTCTCCTGGACGGGCCTTCATGGTGAACAAGTCGATGACCCCCTGGAAGTCCTGCTTCTCACCCCAGGGCAACTGCACCGGGATGAAGGTGGCTTCGGTGGGTAGATTTTGCACAGATGCCAGCGCAGCCTGAAAATTGGCGTTCTCGCGATCCATCTTGCTGATCACGACGAACCGCGGCAGCCCGAAGCGGTCGCTGTAGTCCCAGAGGATTTCGGTGCCCACTTCCACGCCTGCGACCGAATCCACAAGCACTACGGCTGCATCAGCGACGCTCAACGCCGAGATGGCCTCGCCGATGAAATCGGTGTAGCCGGGCGTGTCCAGCAGATTGAGCTTGTGGTCCTTGAATTCGACTGGAAGGATGGCGGTTGACAGCGACAAATTGCGACGGATCTCCTCCTCCTCGAAGTCGGAGACCGTATTGCCCTCCTCGATCTTGCCCATGCGGGTGATGGCACCGGTCACAAACAACATGGCCTCACCCAGGATGGTCTTTCCGCCACCGCTATGTGAAACCAGGGCGATATTGCGGAGCTTGTCGGTGGGATATTCTTTCATCGATCAGGGGATCCTTCCAGCATAGGGTTCGGTTTAAGCATGGGAATTCTAAAGGAGTATCAAGGTCTTGTAAAGACGAGGCCCCGCGGAGGGGGCCTCGATCCAGCTCCATGGGGGGCCGGGTGATAGAATGCAAAAAGCGCACAGATGAGGTGCCATGATATTCATCAACCAGAATTCCTTCACAATCGCCGCCGGCGCGCTTCTTCTAGCCCTGCTGGCATTCCTACGCCGCGGGGGTCTGGACCTAGGTAAGGCGCTGGCGCTGGCCGCATTGCTACTGGGCCTGAGCCTCACCTATTTTCTGTTCAGCCCCGGCCGCAGCGCCACTGCGAGAGCCGACCAAGTCGCACAAATCGTGGGCGGCGGAAGGCCGGTCCTGCTTGAGTTCCAGAGTCCCTTTTGACTGGCCTGCATGGCGATGAAACCCATCGTGGATGGGATCGAGAGGGACCACGTGGGTGAGCTGGCGGTGCTGCGGCTGAACGTGCAAGACCCCGAAAGCCAGCCCTGGATGGAGCGTTATCCTTTCCAATATACGCCTACCTTCATCTTCATCGATGGCCAGGGCCAGGAATTGTGGCGGACTGTGGGAGCGGTGGATCCGCAAGAGGTGGCCGCAAGCCTGCTTGAGGTTCCCTGATGCGGCGGCTCGTCTTTGAGTGGCGCTACTTCACCCGCCACACGCCCTGGGACACCGGCATCTCTCCTCCCGAATTGATCGCCTTCCTCGAGGAGCGCGAACCCGGCTCCGCCATCGACCTGGGCTGCGGAACGGGCACCAACGCCCTCACGATGGCGCGCTATGGCTGGCGCGTGGTGGGGGTGGATATCTCGTTTCTGGCCATCCTGATGGCGCGCCTGAAGGCTCGCCGGGCGGGCTTGGCGGCGGTGTTCAAGCGGGCCGATGTGGTCCAGTTGCCAGGCATCGCGGGGCCCTTCGACTTCGCGCTGGACATCGGTTGCTTCCACGCCCTGACACCGGTTGTGCAATCGCAATACGTGGCTTCCCTTCTGACCCGGCTGCATCCCGGCGCGGACTACCTTCTTTATGCCCGGGTGCGGGCGAAACCCAGCGATCCCGCAAGCGCACCCACCGAGCACGAGATTCAGGCACTGTTCTCCCCGCACATGCAGCTCGTGCAGGTCACGCAAGGCGAGGATCGGGGCCGGACTTCGGCCTGGTACCACTGGAGGGTTGGGAACAGGTGACCCGCGTCTTAGTCCTCTTCCTCGACGGAGTGGGGCTGGGAGAGCCCGATCCGGAGCGGAACCCCTTCGTTCGCGCCCGGATGCCTGGCCTGGCCCGTCTGCTGGACGGGCAGCCGCTGGCCGCCAGCGCGGCTCCCTTCGAAGGCTCGCGCGCCACACTGCTCTCGCTGGACACCACGCTGGGCGTCGCCGGACGACCCCAATCGGCGTCGGGGCAGGCGGCTCTTCTTACAGGCAAAAACGTCCCGGCGAGGATCGGCTCCCACTATGGCCCCAAGCCCAATGGCCTGATTGCGCGCATCCTGCGGGAAGGCAACCTCTTCCAGGAGACCCTGCAACGAGGGGGAACCGCGGCTCTGCTCAACGCCTATCCTCCGCGCTACTTCGACTCGATCCGCTCCGGCCGCCGGCTTTACTCCGCCATCCCACTCGCCGCCCACGCCGCCGGATTGCCGCTCATGACCGCCAAGGATCTCCAAGAGGGAAGGGCACTGTCCGCCGATTTCACCGGCGAAGGCTGGGCGGCACAACCCCAGTTTCCGCCCGCGCCGGTATACACGCCGCTGGAGGCTGGACGCCTTTTGGCCGAGCTGGCCAAGCGCTACCAACTGGCGTGGTTCGACTATTGGCCCAGCGATTACATCGGTCATCGCGGCAAGATGCCGGAGGCCCTCCGCCTTCTCGAAGTCTTGGATGCCGTGCTCACCGCGCTGGTCGAGACCTGGGGGCGCCGGTGCGACCTGATCGTGATCACCTCCGACCACGGGAATCTGGAGGACCTCTCGCGGCGCGGACACACCGAGAACCCTGTGCCGGCCCTGCTGATCGGCCCGAAGAGCCTCCGGCGAACCTTTGCAAAGGACCTCCGGGATCTCACCGACTTTTCCACATCGGTTCTGCGTGCTCTCTTTGGCTGAGGCTCAGAGCAGCCGATCCGCCAGCCCTCGCGCCTGCCCGCTCCACAGCCCAGGCTTTGCTATACTAGCTTCAGGCAGATCCGCACCCACCAGGTTCAAGAGATGTCCACATTGACGGAAGAAGAGAAGCGCATCCTGCTCGACCTAGCCTGCGCTGCCGTTCAGGCAGCCGCCCAGGACCAGCCCGCTCCTGAACCTGATCTCAGCCAACTCACGCAGCGGCTCCGCGAACCGGGTGCGAGCTTCGTGACCCTCACCCAGAATGGAGTCCTCCGAGGCTGCATCGGCACCATCAAACCGCAGCTCCCTCTGGCGCAAGATGTCGTCCTGCGGGCGATGGCGGCAACCAGGGAGGATCCCCGCTTCCCGCCGCTGAGGCCTGAGGAAGTTCCCTACACGACCGTAGAAGTCTCGGTCCTCACCCAACCCGAGCCCCTGGAATATGAAACGCCGGAGCAGATCCCTTCACTCCTGCGCCCAGGCATCGACGGAGTAATCCTGGCGTGCGGGCTTAACCGCGGCACTTTCCTCCCACAGGTGTGGGAAAAGATACCGGACCCACGCCAGTTCCTCGACATGCTCTGCCAGAAGGCATACCTCCCCGCTGGAGCCTGGAAGCAGGGCGATGTCGAGATCTATACCTATCAGGTCGAGAGCTTCCACCGCAAGCCAGATCAGCAATCCCCTTCTGCCTGACCTCAGGATTGCTTCTGCGAGGCGACAATCAGGAGCCCGATTCTATGGGACGCATCATTTCGATCCATGAATATGAGCTCAAGGAGGGCGTCACCCTCCAGATGCTCATCGAAGCCTTTCAACAGGCCGAGGTCGCGGGGCTGTTTAGGCTTCCAGGGTTGGAGCGTTATTCCCTTCTCCTGGGCTTGAAAGGGGCCCGCAGTGGCCGGGCGGCAGCCCTCTGGGTCTACGAATCCCGGGAAGCCTGGGAAGCGTTATGGGGCCCCTCGGATCAACCCCTCGGTCCTGAAGCCCACCCATCGAACTGGCGCGTCTGGGAAGAGGATTTCCTTGCGCCTCTGCTTCAGGGCGACCCAGATCGCATTCTCTATACAGCCTATGAAGAAGTTACCGGCCAGGGAGCGTAATGAGATTGAAAGGCCCACCAATGACCAACCGGCCCACACTCGAAACCACGCGCCTGCTCTTGCGCCCCTTCGAAGCCGGGGACGCCCAGACCATTGCCGACCTTGCCGGGGATGCAGCGGTCGCCGATACCACGCTCAACATCCCGCATCCCTACACCCTGGCGGATGCCCTGGCGTGGATAGGTACCCACGCTGAGAACTTTGCGCAACGCAGGGAGGTCACGCTGGCGGTCGTCCGGAAAGAGGACGGGGCCTTGCTTGGCGCCTGCGGGTTGGTGCTCTCCCCCGAGCATAGACGGGGCGAGCTCGGCTATTGGGTGGGGAAAGCCTATTGGGGCCAGGGCTACTGCACCGAAGCCGCTCGCGCCCTGGTGGAATATGGATTCCGAACCCTGGGGCTTGAGCGGATCTATGCCCAGCACTTCTCACGCAATCCAGCCTCCGGTCGCGTTATGCAGAAGCTCGGCATGAGACATGAGGGCCACCTGAGGCATCATATTCAGAAGTGGGGCCAGTTCGAGGATCTGGAAATCTATGGCCTGCTGCGCCAGGAATACCTCGCGCAAAGCGAGAGTGCGCCTCCAGATCCTCCGGCACCCTAAAGAGCCGAGAACTGATCGACGTTCAAGACAAACACAGTCGCCCTGCGTTCCCCCTCCTCGGCCGGGCTTGTGGCCGTGCGGATGACCTCCAGGGCTTCCTCAACCCGCGCCTCATCCGTCCCAATCAGCAGCGTCGAGTTCCCTTTGCGCAAGAACCCCCCGGTCGAGGCGATATGGGTCACCCGGAAACCGTTCTCGACGAGGTGGTCCATGACGGCCTCGGTATCCTTGGCGCGAATGATGGTCAGCAAGAGCTTCATGATCAGATCACCTCACAACGTTCCACGTCGAAGGCGAAGGTCACGGCCGCGTTGAGCTCCACGCCGCGCGCCTCCAGCGCCTCCTTTCCCTCTTCGCCCGCAGGGAGCGGGAGGTATTCCACCCGCTGCCGGCAGGAGCTTTCGAGCGCCTCAAGCGTCGCCGGCAACCGGCCGCGGGGGATGCCCATCAGCAACACGTGATTGCGTGTCCGCAAGAAGCCCCCTCGGCTCTCGATGCGAGTCACCCGCACCCCCCGAATGGCGAGGGCGTTCGAGGCCGATTCGAGATCGCGGGCCTGGACAACGGCCATCAGGAGATGACAGATGTCCTCCCCCTCGCCCGTCTGTCCAGCATAAGGCGCCCAGGCCTCCTCATCACTTCTGAGGGCGGTATCAACCTCCGCAACCAATTCCTCGTAAATCTCTTGGGAGAGGGCGCCGCTGGTCCGCATATTGCTGAGCATGCTCCGTTGCGCCCGGAGCATCTCCCGCCGAGCGGCGACCATCTCCTCGACCTCCAGGTAGGGCGATTCGTGCAACACCTCCTGAACGGCGCCAATCAGGCCCTCGACCCTTTGCTGCAGCATGGGCTCGATGCGGCGCCAGCTGTGGGCCGAGATCAGGCCCTCCTCGCTTAGGCGGCGGATGTGCTCCACGCCGGCGCGGACGGCCATTGCGCGCGCGTGCCGGCGCTCATACTCCATTTGCTCCTCGGACTTCTCGGTTATCCCCAAGCGGTCCAGGAGGCCGTTCATCGAGAGCCCTTGCACAACCAGGCTGAAGAGCACCACCCCATAGGTCATTTCGATCAGTGTGCGACGGTCCGGGCCGAAATCGTGCGGCAGGCTCAGGGCCAAAGCGAGCGCGATCGCGCCCCGCAACCCTCCCCAAAAGAGCACGTGGCGCCATCTGCCAGGGATCGGATTTCCCAGCCGGGCGAGGCCATAGATGCTCAAAGCCCGGCTCACGAGCACTGCGCCGATGGCCCAAAGAACCAGCCGCCATCTTGAAACCAGCGAGATCACCTCGACATCCAGCCCGATCATGAGGAAGACCGCCGAATTCGCCAGGAAGGCGAAGTATTCCCAGAGGTTCACAAGCGCAATGCGGGTTGTTGGCGACATCGCCCGCTCGCCCATATTGCCGCTCATCAGCCCGGCGGCCACCACCGCCAACACCCCGCTGAAATGGAACTGCTCGGCCACGAGATAAGATCCAAAGGCCAGAACGGTGGTGAGCGTGGTCTCGATCAGGTGATCGTCGATGCGGCCGATCAGCCAGGAAACCAGCCAGCCCAGCACAATTCCCACGATCAGGCCCCCGCCGGCTGTGCGCACGAATTCCACCAGCGCTTCGCTGAAGTTGAACTTGCCCAGCTGCAACACTTCGAGCGCCAGGCCGAAGATCACCACCGCCGTGCCATCGTTGAACAGGCTTTCTGCCTCGAGCAGCACCTCGAGCCGCTTGGGTGCCCCAAGCCTGCGAAAGATGGCGATGACCGAGACCGGATCTGTTGCCGCGATCAGCGCGCCAAAGACCATCGCAACCGCCAGCGACAGGCCGGCACCGTAGGACAGGATGCCGCCCACCACCAGCATGTTGAGGATCACCCCCGGGATGGCCAGCAGGCCGATCGTGGCCAGATTGTCCCGCAGTTGCCGCAAATTTAGATGGAAGGCAGCCTCGAATACCAGCGGTGGCAGCAGCAGGAACAGGATCAGCTCGGAGGTGAGTTCGATCTCCAGCCCGGACCGGAAAGAAAGCGCCAGGCCGGCGAGCACAAGAGCCACCGTGTACGGGAACTGGAACCTGCGAACCACGATGGCGACAACGGCTACGATCAGGAAGAGTTCCAGAATTAGCGATTCTGCTTGGAGCAACTCACTCATATAGGCTCTCCACAAAGGCAGTAGAAGCACTCATGAACTCATCTCTCCCGGCGACCCCTTGGGGCGCAGTCCATGGCTGCGGGTTACAGGCAGGGTAAACAGAATGCCCGTGGCCGGGTCATCCAGCTTGCCCAGGATAGTCTCGGTTGCTGCGACCAGCGCGTCCAGATCAAAATCGTCCGGGACGACGCTGAAGATCGTCCGGTTCCGTTCTTCGACCGTCCGCAACACCTTGCGTAGCGAGGGGAAGAGCGGCAAGTCATCGCGTATCTCTCGCCGGCCTGCCTGTTGGGTCCAGCCGCTGCTGTCCAGAATCGTGAGCCCGGATACGCCCATCTCAACCCAGCGGCTCACGACTGCATCCACTCTGCCTGGATCGTGAATCACCAGGATCACCATTTGCGCCATCTCAAGCCTCCAGATGATCGTAGGCCCGCCGCAGAACGATCGGGGTCAGGAGCGTTGTCGCCAGGACCATGAGCACAATCCCTGCGAACAGATCCTTAGAGATCAAGCCTTCGGCCAAGCCGATCCCGGCCACGATCAAGCCCACCTCGCCCCGAGAGATCATCCCCAGCCCCATCCGCATCGACTCACCCCGATCGAATCCGCCCAACCAGGCTCCCAACCCGCTTCCAAGCATCTTTGAAAGCACCGCTATGGCGATGATGATGAGCGCGAAGACCGCCTCTCGGGGCGCCAAGGCCCCCACATCCGCTCCCAATCCGATGTTTACCAAGAACAGGGGCACGAAGAAGCCATAGCTGATCCGATGCAGACCTTCTTCGAGCTCCTCCCGATGCCGGCTGCGCCGCATGCCCAAGCCTGCAATAAAAGCGCCCGTGATGGCCGCCACGCTTCCGAGAT
>CAZQDE010000013.1:28298-30600 GCA_964591485.1 uncultured Anaerolineaceae bacterium
TCGACTGCCAGGAAAGTCATCATGGTTGTCGACGCTCATTTATAGGCAGGTTCAGGGCTTCGCGGCCCCAAGGGAGACGGACCCATGGATGAGTGGATCAGATTATAGCAGGATGGAATTATCCAATCTGCTCCACGATATGCCTGCCCCTCTTAGAAATCTCGACTTCCTCCCCGTCGGGGAATCGAATCCAAACAAGGTCTGCCTCGCTGCGTACCTCGAGTCCGCGCCATATCAGTCGAACCGGATAGGGAAAAGGGTTTCCAGGCAGCAGGCGCACTTTTTGGGGACTCATTAGCTCCACGCCCAGGGCATCCAGGAAGAGCTTCAGGGGCGGCGAACCGGTGAGAGACCCAGCCTCCCCCACTCCCAGTGGTTCGTCTGCATGGTAACGGGCGCAGAAACCGGCCTCTTCTTGCAGGGCACCCATCCCAGCCTGGATCAGCCGATCCGCGAGCTCAGCCGCCTCCCCGCGCGCCTCGCAGGCGAGCAGGCCCTCCCCCAGCAGTGCATTCCAGAACATATCCACCGGCCCGCTTCCCCCTTCGCCGTCCGGCGCGTAGGCCTTGTCCCGAGCCGAGCAACTGGGAATGCCGCTGCGCCGCCAATAGCGCTTCTCATCCAGCAGGGTTCTCTGAACGAGAGTCTCGGCCCTCTGACTGTCCAGCATGCCGGCCCACAATGGAAGCAAGGTTGTGACATCCTCGCGTGCCAGATCTCCGGCATGTAATTCGACCCGGAATCCAGCAGGCAACCCATCCACCTCGATGTATTCGATCGCTTTGCTGGGCTTCTCGCTGGTCAGGCTGCCGATGCCCCAGAACCATCGAAAGTGTCGCTCGGTGTAGCGTTCGACCCGGGCGCGGCCCTTCAAGCCCCTCGAACCCACCCGGATCCGGAATTTTGGGATCGCACCATCCGGGCCCAGGATCCGAAGCAGGGCGCGCACGGGCACTTCGAATTCCCGCCCCACTTCTTTGCGGAAGGATCCCCGGCCCCGCGCAAGCAGGCCACCTCTTGGAGTGCTATGCAGATCACGATCCCGATGCTGAAAAGAGGCCTTCCGGGGAGACCAAGAAGCCTCCACCATCTCCTTCAGCCTCTCGGCCCGGGCTTCGAACTGCTTGCATGCCTTCGATTCCCCAACCACCTCGGCCAACGCCAAGAGGTCCTTGCACTCACGGTAGAGCGCAGCGGCCAGATCGATGGTCTCGGCCTTCGATATCTCGTAGCCCTGCGCCCATGCGAAGAAGGGGGAGAAGGCCGGCCAATCTTCAAAGCCAGCCTGAAGAACATGATCCCACTCCGGAATTCCATCACCATCCCGATCTCGGCGCGGGCTGAACCAGGATTCGAGATAACCCCGTAGCTCGGCGAAGTGCTGCTGCAGGAAGTGCTCATCTCCGGTGCGCTCGAAGAGGGCACGCGCCAGGTAGCAAAGATAGGGCGGACCGATTTGTCCGGCCTCCAGCCCGCTGGCCGGTGACTCCCGGCCAGCTGCTGCGCCCTGCCTTGCGAGCAGGTTTTCAAGGATGCCCTGGGCGAGCTCGGGTTGGCCTGGAAGGAGTTGCAAAGCGGCGTAGATCTGGCCCCGGGCTTCGCCTGACGAATCAAAGGGCCTCGGGCGTCCATGCTCGGTGTGTCCATCCCTGATGATGCGGTGAGGCCTGGCCCAGAGCTTGCGGGCATACCGCGTGGGGCTTGCCAGACACTGCAGCGTGTCGCGCTGCGCCAGCCAGAGCGCCACGTCTCGTCGTTCATCCCCGGTACGAATATCTATCAGGGCGCTATTCCTCAACTTCAGGCTGGCGATTTGCGGCTCCCATGCCACCTGCATCCGCTCGCGGCAAGTCGCAAAGGCTTGAGCTGCTTCACGCCCGCCGCAATGCACCCAGCGCCATGTGCGCGAAAGCCCGGGCTGAAGGCGAGCCTGCACTGAAAGCGCTGGATAGGGCGTTGGAGCCAGCACGCCTCCGCCACTCAGGAAGAGCACAGGCTCCAGATCGCTTGCGCGGCCCACCAGCACCGTGACGCCGGCCATCTCCCTTTCCCCCATCGCGGCTTGATCGCCCACGGGCTGGAGGACGGCATGAAGCCGCAAGCCGGCATCGAGTAGCCCGTCCGTGGTGTTCAGAACCGTATACGCGCCTTCGAGGACCTGGCCCGCGGAGGCCCAGGTTTCACTCACGACCTGCAAGCCCTCGAAGGGCTCGCCGCTCCACTCGATGTAGTCGGGCAGCAAGGTATGAATTCGCGGGGGCCGGAAAAACCTTTCTGGATCCAGAACGAGTTGATCCCCCAA
>CAZQDE010000013.1:30700-51977 GCA_964591485.1 uncultured Anaerolineaceae bacterium
GAATTCGCGGGGGCCGGAAAAACCTTTCTGGATCCAGAACGAGTTGATCCCCCAATCGAAAGCCAGGGAAAATATGCATGAGGGGCACACGCTGGCCATAGGTTGTGCGCAGCGACATGGCCCGTGGCTGCTCCTCACCGGGAGCCAGCTCCCAGATTTGGTCATATCCCGGCTCGACCTGTGTCCAGCGGGCATCCGCGGCGATTCGCAGCGATAGGGGTTCATCTAGCAAGAGGTTCCAGCGTCGCATGGCATGATTGTACAGCACAACCGTCTTTGGGTCCCCTGCGGCCCAGCGTGCTAGAATGGCGGCGCCGTCCCAGGAGCGAAATCATGGATCAGCGATATCGTGGCATGTACTTTGAGGAGTTCGAGGTCGGCCAAACCATCCGGAGCCCCGGCCGTACGGTGACCGAGGCCGATGTGGTCTTGTTTGCAGGCCTCTCGGGCGATTTCAACACCATCCACACCGATGCGGAATATGCCGCAACGACACCCTTCGGCGCGCGCGTGGCCCATGGCCTGCTGGGCCTGGCCATCGCCTCCGGTCTGGCGGTCCGGACAGGGATCATGGAGGGCACCGTCCTGGCATTCCGTGAAATCATTTCATGGAAATTCAGCCGGCCGGTCTTCATAGGCGATACGATTCACATCATCATCGAAGTGGAGGAAACCAAAGCCATCCCCCGCTTGGGCGGCGGATCCCTGTTGCTGGCTGTGGATGTACGCAATCAGGACAATGAGACGGTCATGAAGGGCCGCTGGAGTGTCTTGGTGCAGAGCCAGCCCTGATCCCGCATGCTATAATGCCGAACCATGAGCCAATCGGCCGACGATCGACCCCTGGGCGGGGCTTCCGATCCCGAAAATCCGGAGAGCGGGGAGCGTCCGGAGCGTGCCCACAGGCCAGGGAAGCCCGCGCTGGACCCCAAGGAACGGCTCCGGCGACTTCTCAGGGCCGAGGATCATACCCTGCCCCCGTTGGATGCCGGGCCCCAAGAACACCCTGAGCCTCCACAAACCTCCACGGAACGACCGCCGAAGGCCGATCACCCTCAACCCCAGCCCGCGCCCTCATCCGAGCAGCCCATCGATCGGGAGTTGCCCCGGCCCGTCCCTGAGAATGATCTCGACGGCACCCGTGTGGTGCCAGCGGCCTTCCAAATCCCCAGGCCCCCGGATGGGATGCAAATCATCCGTCCTTCGACCTGGAGCGGCTGCGGGGGCTGCCTGCTCCGCATGGGGATTCTGGGCTTGTTTCTGTCCGCCGCTCTGCTGATCGGCGCAATCACATTTGGCATCTATCAGTATTATGCCCTGGCGGCCACGCTTCCTCCCGTGGAGGACCTTCAGCAGCATGCTGCCCAGTTTGAAACCACCCGCATCCTTGACCGGCAGGGCAACTTGCTCTACGAGATCCTCGATCCCAACGCCGGCCGCAGAACATACGTCCCGCTGGAGCGCATCTCGCCGTACATGGTGGCCGCCATCCTGGCCACCGAGGACTCCCAGTTTTACAGCCACCCGGGGTTTGACCTGCTGGCCATCCTGCGCGCCGTGTGGCAGAACTACACCCAGGGGGATGTCGTCTCTGGGGCCTCCACTATCACCCAGCAGATCGCCCGCAATCTGCTCTTCTCACCCGAGGAGCGCGCCCGCCGCACGGCGCGGCGCAAGACCCGCGAGGTCCTTCTGGCGGCGGAGATCACACGTCGCTACTCGAAGGACGAGATCCTTGAGCTCTATCTTAACCAGAGCTACTTCGGCAATCTCGCCTACGGTGTGGAGGCCGCCGCGGAGACCTACTTCAACACCACAGCCGACAAGCTCACCCTCGCCCAGGCTTCCTTCCTTGCCGGGCTGGTCCAGGCACCATCGGTCTACGACATCTACACGAACCGCGAGGCCACGCTCGCCCGTCACCGGCAGGTGCTGACCCTGATGGTTGAGACCAGCCGGGAGCAGGGCTGCATCTACGTCAGCAACGCCCAGAAGCCGATTTGCATCTCGGCTGAAGAGGCGGGCATGGCCGCGGCGGAAATCGCCGCCTATGAATTCCATACCCCGGATATCCAGATCCGCTTCCCACACTGGGTCCACTTCATACGCTCCGAGCTCGAAAGCCTGTTTGACGCCCAAACGATCTATCGCTCCGGTTTCACCGTCCACACCAGCCTGGATCCCATCCTGCAGCAGCAGGCACAGGAAATTGTGCGCCAGCAGGTGAATGCGCTGGCCGAGAAAAGGGCCACCAATGGCGCGCTGGTCGCCATCCGGCCCTCTACCGGCGAGATTCTCGCCATGGTGGGCTCAGCGGATTTCTACAACGAAGAGATCGATGGCCAGGTGAATATGGCCATCCGGCCCCGGCAGCCTGGCTCCTCCATTAAGCCCCTCACCTACACCGCCGCATTCGAGAAAGGTTGGACACCCGCCACCTTGATCTGGGATGTGCCCTCGGAATTCCCACCCTCCGGGGACCCGAATGACCCCCGCCCGCCCTATAAGCCCGTCAATTACGATGACCGTTTCCACGGTCCCGTGACAGTGCGATCGGCCCTGGCCAATTCCTACAACGTGCCCGCCGTGAAGACCCTGGCCTACGTGGGCATTTACGATGACCCGAACACGCCCGCCGAGGAGGGGCTGATCCCCTTTGCCCGCCGCGTGGGGATCACCACCCTGGACCGCCAGGACTACGGGCTCTCCCTCACCCTCGGCGGCGGGGACGTGACCCTCCTGGAATTGACCTCCGTCTATGCCACACTGGCAAATAACGGCCTGCGGGTTGCCCCCACAGGCATCCTGCGCATCGAGGATCGCGAGGGCGCAATCGTCTACGAGCATGAGGCCCAGGGCGAGCAAGTCATCCGGCCCGAACACGCCTACCTCATCACCGACATCCTCAGCGATAACGAGGCCCGCACCCCAGCCTTCGGGCCCAACTCGGCGCTGCGACTACCCTTCAAGGCCGCCGCCAAGACTGGGACCACCAACGATTTTCGCGATAATTGGACCCTGGGATATACGCCGGACATCGCCGTGGGGGTCTGGGTGGGCAACGCGGACTACACACCCATGATCAACACCTCGGGCCTGTCCGGCGCTGCGCCCATCTGGAATCAATTCATGCAATTTGCGCAGGAACGGCTGACCGGGGGCGTTCCCAGCCCCACGGTGCGCCCGGCGGGTGTCGTCGATCGCATTATCTGTGCCATCTCCGGCACTGAGCCATCCGAATGGTGCCCCCGACAGAAGACCGAAATCTTCGCCAGCGATCAGCCACCGCTCCCCAAGGATCAGGACTTGTGGAAGAAGGTCTGGGTGGATAGCTTCGCCCTGGAGCTGGCGTCCACAGAATGCTCAGAGTATACGGTGGAGAAACTGGGCCTCAATGTCGAAGACCCCTGGGGCCGAAGATGGCTTCGGGAGGACCCGGCGGGCAAGGCCTGGGCGGAGGAAATGGGATTCGAGGATGAACCGCTCTTCTTCATTCCCAAGGCCACCTGCAGCGAAGATAGCCCCCGTCCCATCTTGGCTTTCACAGACCCGCCAGAGGGCGCGACGATTACTACCAGCCCGGTGGCGATCTTCGCCCGCGCGGCGGCCACCTCCGAATTCAAAGACTGGATTCTTGAGCTGGGGACCGGATCGCAGCCCCGGCATTGGCCTGATATCGCCAGCGGCCGGGAACCCCTCCGCCAGCCGGGCAAGCTCCTCGATTGGGATCTCCGGGACGTTCCGAACGGCCCAGTCACCTTGCGGCTCACTGTGCGCAGCGAACGCGGCGGGAAAGCCTCGGTCGACCTGCACTTGAATATCTTGCTTCCGACACCCACACCCACGCCAACCGCCACGCCGACCCAGACACCTACGCCCACGCCGACGCCCACGCCCACGGTCACGTTAACGCCGATCCCCTCCGAAACGCCCAGCCCCTCGCCCACTGAGTAGACCCGATCAGGGTCGCCTATTCTGTCTTGGGAGGTCTGAGCGCGGCGTCCTCACGGTCCCACCAGAGTTCCCGATAGACGCGGCGCCAATCGCTGATGGCCCGCGCGGCAATGATCACCCCCACCAACGCGGCCGCCAGAGCCGCTTCCCATCCCGCGCCGGCGAGCAGCCATAATGGCGCCACCAACAACCCGGTCAGGGCGTTGGCGCGCGCCGAATGCCGCAGCAGCAACTGCAGCCCCGCGCCCATGCCCAGCGCCAAGGCGAACCCAAAGGGCCAAATCACCAGCAGCGCCGCCGCCCCGCTCGCCATCCCCATGCCCCCGCGCATGCCCGCAAACACCGGCCAGCAATGCCCGATGACCACCGCAGCCCCGGCGATTGCCATAGCCCAGCCGGGCGCTCCCATGAGCATCGGGATCGCCGCCGCCAGTGCGCCCTTGGCAGCATCTAGCAGCAACACCAGAATCCCGGCCCCCCAACCGGCGGCCCGCATGGTGTTTGTCGCGCCGGCATGCCCGGACCCGACCTGGCGCACATCCACGCCGGCTCTCCAGCGCGTGATCAGCAGGGCAAAAGGCACCGAGCCCAGCAGGTAAGCCAAGGCCCCGAATCCCAGCGCCCACAACAGATCCGACTCAATACTGGCCCCCAGCGGCTTCCTCCTTATAAAAGCGGGAGTTGTGGATCCTGCCTCTCGGGCGGATCGATCGCCAGGCGCGACACAAGCTGCTCCCTCGTGAGTGCCTGTTCGGTTGCCAGTCTGCGCACATGCCTGAATTTGATCACCCGCACGCCGCTCTCCAGCCAATCCCGTAGCCGCGGATCCCGGCGGGACTTTTCTGCGATCAGGCCCGCCCGCCCGCCAGGCAGCACCCAAAGCACCCTCGAATCTGTATCCCATGGAGAAGGTCCCCACGCCGAAGTTTCAAGGATGCGGAAGCCAAAGCGAACCTCACCCTGATCGTCCAGCCAGAGCAGCGGGTCTTCCCCCTCGACTTTCCATCCCAGCGAACGGCCCAACTCCGTGAGCAGCGAACGCATCTCGACGCAGTCGCGACTTCGGGCTTCCGGCCTATCCTCGTCCCGCAACCGCCACCTGCCCTCGGGGTCGGGGCCTTCTGCATAGGAGGAGAGGCAGGCCCGCAGGAAGCGCTGGTCCGGCGTCAGCAAACCGGGGAGCGCATGGCAGGCAATCCGTTCCAGCGCCTCGGCCGTGATCGTCCCTTGTTCTCGCAGGGTTGTCACGACCAGATTCTCCACGCGATCGGAGAGACTCTCGCCCTGCTCCGGTGGCGTGCGAAGCCAATAGAGCCCGCTTTCCGGATCGGCCCCGCGACCCAGATGGACGAAGACCTCTTCATCCCCCACGACATCTGCCACGTGCTCACCAATCGTTTGCAAAGTTGCCTTACCCAGGGTTCCCCAGGCAGGAGCCAGCCAGCCCCTCTCCGCCAGCATGAACCAGATACCGCCATGCAGTACCCCATAGGGTGCGGGCTCATTGCGGGCGTGCAAGACGCTGGTCGCAGCTTCCCGCATGGCCGTCTTCATCTGCGCATCATTGGTTGCCTGAGGTTGATCCCCGGACAGCTCCCAGAGAATAAAGCCTTGCTCCTCGTGGGCCCGCAGAGCCCTCCCGCGTATCTTGAATCCCGCGCTTCCAAACCCCAGCAGCGCCGCCGCCACGAATCCGGGCTCCGCCTCCGGCAAGTAGGCCGCCGCGGGCGCGCCGGCTTCGACCAGTGGGCTCGCATTCTGCAAGACCGTCCGCAGCGCACCGGCATGCCAGGCCCAATCATAACGCCGCCTGCGGAGTGCCACCTTGACATTGGCGGCTGCCTCCCGGCCCCACAGCCAGGCGGTCCACAAGGCCGATAGAGTCCAGTAAGCCTGATTAGGGCGGGGAGGCACCGTCAGGATGGCCGGCAGCCGCGAGTCCCCCAGCGCCTCCTGCAAACTCCGCAGAGATCCTGCATAGAGTGTCACCCTCCCGGGCTCCAGGCGCTGATCCTCCTCCCAGTCAAGCAATTCCACTCCCGGATCCTCCAAAGCCCACGAGGCGACCGCGCGCTCCATCGCCCGCCAGACATTGTGCTCACGGAATCGCGGCGAGGCGGTCAGAAGCCGGGGACGCGCACGCCCTTCGGGGTGGCTCCAGAGGGCGTTGGCGGCATCAAAAGCCGAAAGCAGCAGCGCATCGATCGCCGGCCGCATCTCTGGCTCGATGCGAAGCTGCGCCACCTTGTTCAGCAAGGCGGTCAAGGCATAGAGCGCCCGGCCAGGATAGACTGAGAGCGCTGCCTCGGCATGCCGCCGGTCCGGATCGCCCACCGGGGCTACCTGCTCGAGCGCCATCGCGTGGTGCAGGCCACGGCGAGAGTAGTCGAGTGCCCGCTCCCAATCAGCCTCCGTGGCGGCTGCCTCTCCGGCGTAGGCACAGCGGTCGCATGCATAGACCTTATGAGAGGGGCCGCCCAGATCGCGGTCCCAAATGAAATAATCGACCGAGACAGGTTCTCCACAGCGCGCGCAATGGCTGGCATAGAGGTCCAGCAAGAAGCGCTCCATGCGGGTTCCATCCTTGGGCATGGCCCCCAGATGCGCCAGCGCACTCCTGAGCTCCTCTATGCGCAAGGGCTGCAGGGTCCGTTTGAGAACGAAGCGATTGATGGGATTGTTGGCGACAACCAGGATCGCCGCTCCCGCCCGGGCAGCTTCTAAGGCCACGCGGGGGGAGGCGCCGAAAGGATCAAGGAAACGATCTTCCAGCAGGCCGTATTCACGCAGAATGCGGCCGATCACCCCCTCATCCACGGGTGGAAAGAAGCGCTGGAGCGGCGCGTCATGCACGCAGGGGTATCCAACCGGCAATGGAATATCCATCTCTTCATGAGTATACGCCAAGTACCTCGCTGTCAGGCCATCCATCCCCTCGTTTGCAGGTTCGGCCCTAGGGATTGCCCTGGTCGAGCGCCTGGCTTAGACTCTCTCCCATGAAGTCGAAAAGGAAAGCATGCGGATGGCGCAGGTTTCAGGGAGGTTGGGCGGTTACCGGCCTGCTCATCGTGCTCACGGCTTGCGCGCCGCCGGCCGCCGCCACCCCCCAGCAAACAGCGACCATGGCGCCGCCCATGGAAACGCCCAAGGCCATCCCCTCCGCCACGGCCTTATCCTCCCCATCGCCCCAGCCTACGCCACGGCTTCAGGCTTGCCCTGTGCCGCCCGGGGAAGCGCCTTTCCCCACTCTGGCTGATCCGGGGAGCTGGGCCGCTGAAATCCTCGAGTACCTCAACGCCGGCGGCGGCCTCGAGCGTCTGGAAACCCACCTGTCTGCCGCCTCGGCGAACAGGGCTGCGCCTAGCCTGCATCTAGCCGACCTCACCGGCGATGGCTTGCTCGATATCGTGCTCTCATGGATTGCCTGGGATGACCAGGCGGAACTGACTTCGGCGGCCGTGCTCATCTTTCGATGTGATGCGGATGAGTATCGGCTGGCCTACGCCGCCCGCCCGGAAAAGGAGGGGGAGACCCCTTCCATTCTCACGGTCCAGGATCTCACTGGCGACAGCCTTCCCGATCTGCTGATGGCCAATCGATCCTGCGGCGCCCATACCTGCTTCTCCCGCCTGCAGCTTCTCTCCTGGACACATTCGGAATTTGTCCAAGTGCTCCAAGGCCGGACGGATGACCTGCCCTCGCCGGAAATTGAAATCCTGGATGCCGATCGTCCCGGACCCAAGCGCATCGCCATAACCGCCACCGGCATCGCCTCGGCCGGCGCCGGCCCTTACCGCCAAAAGACCCGCATCTGGGCCTGGGAAGCCGGCCAGGGCCGGTTTCTCCCGGTCGAGGAATTTCTCGAGCCCCCCGTCTATCGAATTCACTGGGTGCATGACGCCGACCAAGCAGCCGAGAAGGGGCATTACGAGCAGGCCATTTCCCTATATCAGGCCGTCATCGAGCAGGACCTGGACGACTGGATCTACGGCCCCGAAGGGGGCCAGCGGTTGGCGGCCTATGCCCTCTACCGCCAGATGCTGGTGCATCTGTGGCGATCCGATCCCGCCGCAGCCGGCGAAACGCTGAACTTCCTGCAAAACGCCCATCCCGCAGGCTCGCCTGGAAGTGCCTATGCCGCTCTTGCCATGCGGGTATGGGGGGCCTTTCAAGAGGGTGGAGGGCGGACAGCGGCCTGTCAGGTCGCGGAGACCTTCGCCGCTGCCAACGCGGCGGAAATCATTGATCCCCTAAATTACGGGTATGCCAACCGGATCTACACCGCCCAGGACCTATGCCTCCCCCTTGATCTCGAGTAGCCGCACGCGGTCTATCGCTTCTAGTTTGCGCCGTGATGGAGAGTACCCATGCCACCTTTGCCCGTCGCCCGATTTGAGAATGATCTCCCGGAGATCATCCGCCTCCTGCGCAGGCTCGTTGAGCAGGAGTCACCCACAACAGAGAAGTCCGCCGTGGACGCGCTCGGCGAGTTGATCGCCGGAGAGATGAGAGCTCTGGGAGCGGAGGTCCAGCAATATCCCCAGACCGAAGCGGGGGACCATTGGCTCGGCGATTGGGGAGAGGGAACGGGTGGCCTGTTGCTCCTGGCCCACATGGACACCGTCTACTCTCTGGGAACCCTGGAGGCCATGCCATGGCGGGAGGAGGCGGGGTTCCTGTACGGGCCGGGCGTGCTCGACATGAAGGCGGGCATCGCCATTGCCCTCACCGCGATCCGCCACCTGCGCGCCTCGGGAAGGATGCCCACGACACGGATATCCCTGCTTTGCACCTCGGATGAGGAGACCGGCAGTCACACCTCCCGGGCCCTGATCGAAAGCCTCGCCGCTGGCCGGAGCCTGGTATTGTGTCTCGAACCCGCCTTGCCCGACGGCTCGCTGAAGACCTGGAGGAAAGGGACCCTCGATTTCCGTCTGGAAGCCCGGGGCGTCTCGGCCCACGCCGGCGCCGACCCAGACCGCGGCGTAAACGCCATCGCCGAGATGGCACACCAGATTCCTTTGATCCTCAAGCAGGCGGCTCCGGGGCTAGGCACCACGCTCAACCCGGGGGTTATCCGGGGGGGGACGCGCACCAATGTGATCCCAGAACGTTGCACCCTGCTCGTGGATGGCCGCGCGAAGACCGTAGCAGAAGGGGAGCGCCTGATCCGCAGCCTGAAAGCGCTAAAGCCCATCCTGCCGGGGGCCGAGCTCAAAGTTGAAGCAGCCTGGAACCGGCCACCAATGGAACGCACTCCCCAAATCGTCACCAGCTACGAGAAGGCCAAAGCCTTGGCGGCGTCGCTCGGGCTATCCCTGGGAGAAGGCGGCACGGGGGGGGCCTCGGATGCCAATTTCGTTGCGCCCTTGGGCGTGCCGGTCCTGGATGGCTTGGGCGGGGTGGGAGAGGGGCCGCATTCCCCGGGAGAACGCGTGCTCGCAAGGTCACTCGCCGAGCGGACAGCCTTGCTGGCAGCGCTGCTCACGGAAGGCTAATCAGCAGACCCTGCAATTCCTCGAAGCTGCGGGCCCTTGATACCAGGCGCAGGAATTCGGCCGGGGAGGCGATGCGAGCCCAAAGCTGACGCACAGCCTCCCCTACAGGATCATCCCCTGCCGGACCTCCGGGCTCATCCGCATAGGCGCCATGAAAGGCGAAGTAGGCCTGATTGAGCCTGCGGATGTGATAGCCATGCTCCCAGAAGACCAGCCGCCTGGCTTCCATGTAGCGTTCCGCCTCCTCGATCTTCCCCTCCGCCAGCAGCGCGTCCACGCGAAGCCGCGTCTCCCGCATCTCAGCCCGGAAGTCGAAGGTGGGTGGCTCCTCTTGTTGCGGCGGGGGTCCTGCCGGCAAGGTCGGCGCAGGAGGCGGCGGCAGCCGTTCTGGGTAGCAGGTCTCTAACACCCGGCGGGCGATGGCCTCCCCGATCAACGAGGCCACCGTCTCATTGATGGTCCGCATCTCGGGGCTGGCCCCGTACCGCCAGCCAAGCGGGCGCAGCGCCAAGTAATTATGAGTCCATTCATGGGCGACTACTTCGGCAATCCAGCGCAAATCCGCGCTCTCCTGCACCATCGTGGGATAGGTTCCAAGCCCTCCAACAGGCACTACCAGCGCAGAGACATTGAGCGCCTGCTCGACCCTGCGCTCGAGCTGGATCTTCTGCTCCAAGGTCAGATCAACCTTCAAGGAAATGCTCGCCTCCTGGCGAATCACTTCTCTGGGCGAGACGATGAGCGAGGAGGGCAATGGCGCGAAAGTAAAGACCACCGGCGGGAAAGGCACGCCTGCTAGCCCGATACCCGAGTCTCCCAGCGCCAGAGCAACCTGTTCCTGGAGCGCGCTCTCCGCCAGGGGCCGCAGCCGGTCCAGGCGCCGCGCCTCCTGCCTGAGCTGGATGCGGATATCCGCCGCGTCCCCTTCGGGATTCTCACGTGTGGGATCTGCCAGAGTAGTTTCCAGGTCAGCGCGCAACTGGTGCACGCCCACGAGTGTGTCCAAGTACTCCAGGACCACTTGCCTTCGGTCGGCATCCGCGAGGTAATCCGTCGCCCGCAGCCCGGCCGCGCCTGTCTTTTCGGCCAGGGCCGTCACCGTCCAGGTGAGGAAATCGAACTCGACGGGAAATGTCAGCCGCCCGATGCGATCGGCAAGGGTTTGGCCCGCCAGCGTGCTGCCGCCCAAGGCGAGCGTCAGCGCCAGCGCGAAGATCACGCTCCCGATACGGGCCAGGAGTTTAAGCGGCGGCGTCGATCGGAACATGGGGGCATCATACCAAGCGGCCAATTCGTGTCAATGCCACTATGTTATAATCACGATCTCATCCGGCCGCGTAGATTTGGCCGAGACCTCACCTGAAACCATGAACTTCCTCGTCACCGGTGCAGCCGGCTTCCTGGGATCCGCCCTCGCCAATCGTCTCACCCGCGAAGGCCATCAGGTGCGTGCGCTGGATGACCTCTCAGCCGGCGATCCGGAGCGCCTCAGTCCGGATGTGCTCTTCACTCGCGGTGATGTCACCGATCGACCCAAACTCTGGACCTTGCTGCAGGATATCGACTGCGTGTATCACCTGGCGGCGAAAGTCTCGGTCCCCGAATCGGTGCTCTACCCCCGGGAGTACAACATCATCAACGTCGGTGGAACGGTGAGCGTGATGGAGGCCATGCGCGACGTGGGCGTGCGGCGGGTCGTCTTCATCTCCTCGGGCGCCATCTATGGCGACCAGGCAGCGCAGCCACTCAGGGAGGACACGCCTCCCAATCCCGGCTCGCCGTATGCCGTATCCAAGCTGGCAGCCGAGCATTACGTCCGCACCATCGGCACGCTCTGGGGCATCGAGACCGTCTCGCTACGGGTCTTTAACGCCTACGGGCCTGGGCAGCCGCTTTCGGTGGCCCATCCCCCCGTGATCCCCCATTTCCTGCGCCAGATCGCCCGAGGCGGGACGCTCGTCATCCACGGCCGGGGTGAGCAGACCCGCGATTTCGTCTACCTCGATGACGTGATCGAAGCCATGGTCGCGGCTGCCACCGCACCCACTGTCGACCGCCTGGTCATCAACATCGGAAGCGGCGAAGAGACCAGCATTCGCGATCTGGGTCAATATGCCATGGAAGCGCTGGGCATGGAGGCAGAGTGGATCTTAAAGGAGGACCAGGATCCAGGCCCTTCACGGATGTGCGCCGATATCCAGCGGGCGAAGGAGAAACTCGGCTACTCGCCGCGCTTCCGTCTTCAGGATGGACTGAAGCGCATGATCCAGCAAGATGCGCGCTTCCAACCCGCCAACGGTTAGCTCGCTTCCCGCCAGATGCAACCCTCACTCGCACCCGCCTGCAATCCCCCCAACCCGACAACAGCCCTTCGGCCGAGATGAGCCAAGCCCCACGGCTGCCTCGCGAGTTCTACGCCCAGCCCACCCTTACCGTGGCCCGCCAGCTGCTCGGGCAGCGTATCGCGCGCCTGGAGCCCGGCGGGCTTCGCACAGCGGGCTTGATCACTGAAACCGAAGCCTACATCGGCATCGATGATAAGGGGTCGCATGCCTCCATCGGGCGCTCGCCACGCAACGCCCCCATGTGGGGTCCGCCCGGCTTCGCCTACGTCTACTTCATCTATGGCATGCATTGGATGTTCAATATCGTGACGGAGGAAGAAGGATTCCCCGCCGCGGTCCTCATCCGCGCCCTGCTGCCGGAGGAAGGTCTCGAGATCATGCAGTCCCGGCGCGGAGACCGGCCGCTCCAATCCCTGACCGATGGCCCTGCCAAGCTCTGCCAGGCGCTCGGGATCGACCGCAGTTTCAATGGCTCCGATCTCTGCTCCCCGGAAGCCACGCTCTTCCTCGAACGCGGTCTAGCCATCCCGGATTCGGCCGTGACAATCGGACCGCGCGTGGGTTTAAACCAGGTAGATGAGCCCTGGAAGAGCATGCCGTGGCGTTTCAGGGCTCATATTAATCGCTGATGGCCAAAGGAGAAAACCGCATGGGACTTCTCGAGGGCAAACGCGCCTTGATCTTCGGCGTTGCCAACGACCATTCGATTGCCTGGGGCATTGCCAAGGCCATGCATGACCAGGGCGCGCAACTCGCTTTTTCATACGCCGGGGAGGCCCTAGAGCGCCGCGTGCGGCCGCTGGCCGAATCGGTGGGCTCGACCTTCGTCGAACCCTGTGACGTGACCCAGGATGAGCAGATTGAGGCGCTCTTCAGCAAGGTGGGCGAGCGCTTCGCACCGCTCGACATCCTGGTCCATGCCATCGCCTATGCCGAGCGCTCGGATCTTCAGGGCGATTTCCACCAAACCAGCCGCGCCGGCTTTCAAATCGCCATGAACGTCAGTGTCTACTCATTCATCGCCCTGGCCCGCGCCGCATTGCCACACATGAACGCGGGCGGCGCCCTGTTGACGCTGACGTATTACGGCGGCCAGAAAGTGGTCCCCAACTACAACGTCATGGGCATCGCCAAGGCCGCGCTCGAAGCGACTACCCGCTACCTGGCTGCCGACCTAGGTCGGCATGGCCTGCGGGTAAACGCCATTTCCGCCGGACCCGTTCGGACGCTCTCGGCCGCCGGCGTGACCGGCTTCAAGCGTTTGTATCGCCAATTCGCCGCCCGGACGCCCTTGGGGAAGAATATCACCATTGAGGATATCGGCGATGCCGCCGTCTGGCTCTGCTCGACGATGGCCAGCAAAGTGACGGGCGAAATCCTTTTTGTGGACTCGGGTTACAATATTTTGGGGATCCCGATGAACTTCAATAAGGATGGATCCTGACGCCCGAAGACAGAAAGGGCAGGCGTGTTTTCCCGATTGCGCGGCGGCTCCCTCTTCCGCGTCGACCCTGAATTGCGTTCCTACCGCTCCAAAGTCGCTGGCCGGGCAATCCTCGGCGTCGCCTTTCTACTGGCGCTTTGGATTGCGATCGACGGCATCTTTTGGATGCAGGGCATCCGCCAGCCAGGCAGCAGCTACTTTCTCGATGTTCTCCTGATTGCTTTTCTCGGCGCCGCGCTCTTCTTGGCCGAACGCACCCGACGCTGGGGAAATGTGCCCCGCGCCGCGTACATCCTAGCAGGCTCGCTGCTGATCCTCACCTGGTTCACCTTCCTGCTCTTCCCGGCCTGGCTCTTGCCCATCACGCCTTTGCTCTTCCTGCCGATCCTAATCGTGGGTAGCGCCGTCGGTGGGCTGGCCACTTTCCTCATCTCCGCGCTGGCCTCCCTGTCGCTGCTCGCTGCCTGGTACCTCGCCAGCCCGGGGGGGGAAGTTCTGCTCCCTAATTCCACCATCTCGGCACCCCAGCCATTCGTGCTCGGCCAGATCGCATTGCACCAAATCATGGCGATCTTGCTCTATGGGTTCTCGCGTCACAATGAATTGAGCATCAAGCGGCTGCGCCAGCAAACCGAGAAACTGGCCGAGATGGCTCATACCGACCCGCTTACAGGCCTGGCGAACCGCCGGCACCTGATCGAGCAACTGGACCGCGAATTCACCCGCGCCCGCCGCTACCAGCGGCCGCTCTCCCTGCTCTACCTCGACCTGGATGGCTTTAAAGCCATCAACGACCATTTCGGGCATCTGTTCGGGGATGAGATCCTGCGCAACGCGGCGGTTTCCATGCGCTCGGTCCTGCGCACGACCGACCTGCTGGCGCGCATCGGCGGCGATGAATTCGCGGTCCTGCTTCCCGAGACAACCATTAAGGGCGCAATGGGCGTGGCCAACAAACTGCGGCGGGCCTTGACCGCCTTCAGCGCCAACCTCGGCACCGCAGTGCCAATCCTGACCTTCTCCGCCGGGGTTGCACAGATGCGCCCCGAGGACGAAAGTTTCGACGATCTGCTGGCCCGCGCCGATGATATTCAATACCAGGCCAAATCGGCAGGGCGCGGTCAGATCCGCTCCCAGCTCGATATCAGCCAGTTACCGCTCTTCAATCAGACCGAGCCTCCCAGCGACAACTAGGCCAACCAGCTGGATAAGGAGAGCATAGGATGGTGTATTCACATTTCCTGGAGTTTTCCACGCGGGGACATACCGATATCCACGACATCACCCAGGGCGTGCAGGAAGCCGTGACCGAATCCGGCATCCGTAAGGGCCTGGCGACGGTCTTTGCGCCCTCCTCAACGAGCGCCATCACGACGATGGAATACGAGGGCGGCGCCCTGGATGACCTTCGCCGGGCGCTAGACGACCTGGCGCCACCCAATGCTGACTACCGCCATAATCTCCGCTGGGGAGACGGCAATGGACACGCCCACCTGCGCTCAGCGTTATTGAAGCCCTCGTTTTCCATCCCCATTGTGGACGGCCGGCTGACGCTTGGCACTTGGCAGCAGATCGTATTCTTGGACTTCGATGTGCGTCCCCGCCGGCGGCGGCTTATCGTTCAAATCGTCGGCGAAGTGGGTTGCGAGGGGCGTCGATGAACGCCCCCCCAGGCAAGCTGGGACGGCGTGTGCTGCTGGCCGTGCTCGCCCACCCGGACGATGAGAGCTTCGGGCCAGGCGGGACATTGGCCCACTATGCCCAGGAAGGGGTCGAGGTCGAGCTCATCTGTGCGACCCGCGGCGAGGTCGGGGAAGTCCCTCAAGGCGGGCGGCTCTCCGAGGAACAAGTGGCCAGGCTCCGGGAGGACGAGCTGCGTTGCGCCGCCCGCCTCCTCGGCTTGCGTGCGGTCCACTTCCTAAATTACCGGGATTCAGGCATGCCGGGCAGCGAGTCCAATCGTCATCCCGCGGCGCTCACCGCCGCGCCCGTTGAGGAGGTGGCTTCGAAGGTTCGGGGGTGGATGCTCAAGATCCAGCCTCAGGTGGTCATCACTTTTGACCCCTACGGCGGCTATTGCCATCCCGACCACGTGGCCATCCACAAGGCCACACTCCTGGCCTTCAACAGCCTGCCTGAAGACAGCCACCAGGCTTACCGCCCCCAGAAACTCTACTACCATACGCTTCCCAAAGGCTGGATCCGGGTACTGGTGCGCCTGATGCCGCTGTTCGGACGCGATCCGCGTCGATTCGGCGTTAATCAGGACATCGATCTAGTCGAGATCGCATCCTTCGAAGTCCCGGTCCATGCGCGCATCCGCTATCGCCATGTGGCACACTTGAAGCAGCAGGCCTCCGCCTGTCACCAGAGCCAGCAGGGCGGTGGATCGGGCGGGTTGCTGGGGTTCCTGCTGCGAACCTTTCCCAGGGACGAGACCTTCATGCGCGCCTATCCGCCTGCGGATGAACGGGTGCGCGAGCGAGACCTCTTCGAGGGGGTCCGATAATGTCAAAGAGTGGTAAGATTGCGCCGCTCCGTGGCCCCGGGTTCGAGCCGCGCCGGGCTGGATCCCAGGCCTAGCCGCGGCAGCATGCGAGGGCGAAGATGCTTAGCTTCCTGGAACTGCCGGCTCTCCTGCTTACGGCCTTAATCTTCCTGCTGCGTGTGTCCGACATGTCACTCGATACGCTGCGGGTGCTCTTCGTAATTCGCGGCCGCAAGCCTCTGGCATGGATTCTGGGGTTCTTCCAATCCGGCCTTTGGGTGGTGGCCATCACCAGCGTCCTCAATACGCTTGACAACCCCTGGAACGTTCTCGCCTACGCGGCGGGTTTCGCAACCGGCAATGTGGTGGGCATGTTCATCGAGGAGCGTCTCGCCATCGGCCACAGCCATCTCCAAATCATCAGCTCCCGGCGGGGCAGCGCCATCGCCGAGGCGCTGCGCGGGGATGGCTACGCCGTGACCGAGGTGCCGGCGCGCGGGCGCGACGGCACGGTCAGCCTCATCAGCTGCAGCGTGCGCCGCAAGGACGTCGAGCGCGTGCGGTCCCGCACCCGCAACGTGGACCCCGAAGCGTTCATCACCGTGGAGGACATCCGCCCGATCCACCGCGGCTATTGGCGCTCCTGAGCATCTCCTGAGCATGGAAGCCCTGGCCGACCTCCCTGCCCTATTCACCCAATGGATTGCCATGCTCCTGCCCGAGCCACCTTTCCCGGCCCAGGTCCCTCAGGCCTGGCTTCCGGTGCTGATCTTCCTGCTGCGCACCGCTGGCATCAGCCTCGCCACCCTGCGCATGCTTATGGTCGTGCGCGGCCGCCGACTGGCTTCCTGGACACTCGCCTTCGTCCAATCGCTCCTCTATGTGACGGTATTCGCCGGCACGCTCGCCAACCTGCGCAACCCCTGGAACCTGGTGGCCTTCGCCGGGGGCTTTGCGACCGGCAATGTGTTCGGCATGACCCTCGAGAGCCTGCTCGCTCCCGGCCATAGCCTGCTGCGCATCTCCAGCGCCCATTTCGGAGCCGCCATCACCGAGGCGTTGCGATCCCACGGCTGGGGGGCCACAGAACTGCCCGCCAGAGGCCGGGAGGGGATGGTGAGCGTCATCTACTGCTACGTGCCAAGGCGCGAGGTCCCACGCGTCCGGCGCGCCATCCTCGCCCAGGACCCAGAGGCCTTCATCACCGCCCTCCATGTCCGTCCGCTTGGCGGCGGATGGCACGCGTAATCCTGCATCCTTCCTCTGCACGCCGCCATCTTCGGATTTGCGTTCCAGGCAGTAGGAAGACCGTTATGTTTGCATGGCACTTACCCTAAAGGTATAATCCCGCCACCTGGCTGGATGCTTGCGCGACTCACGGCGGCGCGTTCCGCGCCCGGATCTGGCTTCAGCCCGGCGTGATTCGGCCAAAAGGACCCCATGGCGATAAAGGGCAACCTGCGTGACTTCACCGTCACGCAGCTCTTGAACCTCATTAATCTTGCCCAGAAAACAGGGACGCTCACGCTGGAAGGACCCGATGCCATCGCATGGGTGTCGTTCCGGCAGGGCAAGCTCATCTATGCCCAAATGGGGAACGAGGACGGTTCGCTCACCGGCATCCTGACCCGCGCGGGCAAGATCACGCCCAAGCAGGCCCAGGTCATCCGACAGCACGCTACCGACAAGAGCGATAAGGAGCTCGGTCTGCTGCTCATCAACGCCGGCTACCTCACCCAGCGAGATATCCTTGCCAGCATTCGCGAGCATGTCCTTTCCATCGTCTACAAGCTCTTTACCTGGGTGGAAGGGCTCTTCCGTTTTGACGCCGATGTCCTGCCGCCAGACGATGCCATCACCATCCGGCTGGATCTGGAAAACATCATCATGGAGGGCACGCGCCACCTCCAGGAATTCGAGATGCTCAAGGAAGAGATCCCCAGCCTCGAAATGGCGCTTAACTTCGTCGACCGACCGGGCGCAAATATCCGCGATGTGCAGCTCACCGTTGAGGAGTGGAAGGTCGTCTCGTATATCAATCCCAAGAACACCATCCGGCAGATCGCCAAGGCCAACAAGATGAACGAATTGGAGATCCGCCGCATCGTGTACGGATTGCTGCAAGCAGGTCTGGTGGAGATTGTCCGACCCGAGGGCATGCCCTTGCCGCCACAGGCGCGCGCCATCCCGCCGGTGGACCGGAAGAAACAGACCTCGCTCGTAAACCGCCTGATCGATCGCATCCGCTCGCTCTAAGGGAAAGTGCCCTATGCAGACTGTCAAGATGGTTGTAACCGGTCCGTTCAACTCCGGAAAGACCGCCTTCATTCAGTCCGTCAGCGAGATTGACGTCGTTTCCACCGAGCGCAAAATCAGCTCGGAGGCCGAGCGGATTAAGGAGACAACCACGGTTGCGATGGATTTCGGGCGCATCACGGTGGATGATGATCTGGTGCTTTACCTCTTCGGCACGCCCGGCCAGAAGCGCTTCGATTTCATGTGGGAGATTCTCTCCGAGGGCATGCTTGGCTTCGTCGTCATGGTCGACAGTGCTCGTCCTGAGACCTTCCGCGAGGCGCGGGGCATTCTCCAGACGTTTAGGGCTTATGCGCCCACACCCTACGTTGTGGCGGCTAACAAGCAGGATCTGGATGACGCCTGGGAGGTGGACGACCTGCGTATCGCGCTGAAGCTCGACCCTAAGGTGAAGATGCTTCCCTGCGTCGCCACGGATAAGGAGACCGTCAAGCAGGTGCTGCTCGAGTTGCTCTATAGCATCTTGGAAGAAATGAAACAGGGCTAACGCGCCCGCCTCCCACCTCTCTCCTGTTGCCTGCCAACCCCCTTTCCCGTAAGATAACCCCGGATACTCACGCGAACTCTTGTCTCACGCCATTCGGCGCGGATAGCAGCCTGGCAGGCGCCATCAGTCCTAACGGTGCCACACGACGATCCCAGATCGCAGCGCCTGCAGGGGGGAGCACCGGCGGAGGCTGCGGTTGCCCCCGTCTGGCCGTATGAGGGGTAGCTGGCATGAACCCAGAGGGCGAAAACGCCCCACAATCGAGCAGGGGGCAGGAGCAGCGGGGTTCAGCCGGGTCCTCCCGGCCCCGATCCCGGTCTACGCACATCGCGCTTGCGCTTGAGCATGCCTCCGCCTTCACTCACCTGGGCGAACGCCTCTCCGGCGCAGCAGCCCTCCATGAGGCCATCGATGCTGCGCTGGATGCCACCTACACAATCCTCAGCGCCGATCTTTGCGAATTGAACTTGCTGGACCCGACCTCCGGGAACCTGACACCCCACCGCAGGCATTCCCCCTCCGCGGCGCACTTCATCGACGCCGCGCCCGATGTCTATCACCTTGGCGAAGGTTACACGGGCTGGCTGCTCGAGCACGGCCGCGGCTTGCTGGTCCCTGACATTCGCCGCCGGGCCCCAGGCGACCCCAAACCCGTGCGCGAGGAGTTGCCTTTCCGGTCCTACGTCGGTGTCCAGCTGACGGCAGGGGGCGAACGTTTCGGCACTCTGGAGGCCGCTCATTTCGAACCTCTCGCTTTCGGCGAAGCCTCTCTTGAACTCATCGCCCTGCTGGGGACCATGACCGCCTTGGCGCTCCAGAGAATCCAGCAAGGCTTGGCGCTCGAGCGCGGCGAGGCAGAGCTTGCGCGTCAGACCGAAATTCTTCGTCTGACATCCCAGATCCAGGATTTGGGTGCCCTGGTGACGGAGCTCTCGGCATACCTGGCACGCTCGCTGGGTGCGCCCGTTGCCGGATTCATGCACTACGACCCCCAGGCACAGTCATTTCGGGCCTTGGAGCCCTTCCATGGCCTAACCGAAGGCCTGCCGGCAGGACTTCGCATCTGGGAAGTGCCTCCCGATGGCCCACTGGCGGCGGTGTGGGCCTCCCAGACCTATTGGCTGGCCTCCGCCGTCGAGGGTGATTCGCTGCTCGAGCGTGCCGGGCTGGCCGCGCCGCTCGTGGAGGCCGGCATCCATAATCTGCTGATCGCACCCCTCCAAAGCGGCGAGCATCGTCTCGGCATCCTGCTCGCAGCCAACAAGCCTGGGGAGGGCTTTGGCGAATTCGATGCCGATCGAATCGTCAGCTTCGCTACGCTATGCGCCCCTCTGATCGAAGCCGCCCTTTCCCTCCACTCCTCGGAGGCACAGCAAGAACCGGGACAGATTCGGTCCGGAAACCCTGCGCCCGCCCTCGATCCACCCCTCGCCACTGCGGAGCCCATACTGTTGATCACCACAGAACTCTCCAGCGGATTGGACTTGGACAAGATGCTCAGCCGGGTGCTCGAGGTCTTGTGCCAATCTGCAGGTGCCGATCGCGGCGCCATTCTGCTAACCTCGCCTGAGGAGGGGCAGCTCATGCTGCGGGCTTCCTGGGGAGCTGGAACGCGACCGCCTCCCGGAGGACGGCCCATGGCGCAGAACCCTGACCAAAGCCTGGCGGGCTGGGTGATTGCCCACCGTCAGCCGGTGCTTCTGGATGACCTCTCCCAGGACGATCGTTGGGTGCCTTTCACTGAGGAGCGCCAGCCGCTTCTAAGCACGGTGGCTGCGCCCTTGACCGTGGGGGAAGAGGTGCTTGGCGCCATTCTGCTCCTCAGCCATCAGCCCGCGGCCTTCTCCGAGAGCCACAGGCGGCTACTAGCCTCAGCCGCACATCTTATCGCGCCGGCCATCCGCAGCGCCGAACTCTACGGCTTGATCGCCGACCAGGCGGAGCACCTCGGCATGATGCTACGCAGCCAACAGGTCGATGCCAGCCAATCACGCGCCATCCTGAACGCCATCGCCGACGGCGTGATCGTGACCAACCGCAGCCACCGGGTGCTGCTTTTCAACCCTGCAGCGGCGCGCATTCTGGGCCTGCCCGCCGAGCAAGTGATCGGCCAGGCGACCTCCCATCTCCTGGAAGCCCTCGGTGAACATGGGCAGGGGTGGTTCGACATCCTGCATGATTGGTCGCAAGCCACGCAGCCCCGCCCCGCTCCTCCTGAGCAGGCAGAACGGATGGAACTCTCCGATGGCCGGGTGATCGCCATCCACCCCGCGCCCGTGCTTCTGGGAGAGGAATACCTGGGCGCAGTCTCGATCTTCCGTGATATAACCCGTGAGGTCGAAGTCGACCGGCTGAAATCGGAGTTCGTGGCCACCGTGAGCCATGAATTGCGTACACCTATGACCTCCATCAAGGGTTTCCTCGATCTGCTGCTCATGGGAGTGGCCGGCGAGCTGGATACGGAACAACGTCGTTACTTGAACATCGTGCGGCAGAACACCGAGCGCCTGGAGATGTTGGTGGTGGACCTCCTCGATCTATCCCGCATCGAGGCCGGCAAAGTCCAATTACACTTCCAGCCCTTGGAGGTCGCCGCTCTTCTGTCCGAATTACAGCAATACGTAGAACACCGCTGCCAGGAGGAGGAGAAGCGCCTATCGGTCCACTTAGAGACGCCCAGCGAGCTGCCGCGGCTCTGGGGCGACCCTGAGCGTGTGCGCCAGATCCTGGCGAACCTGGTGGACA
>CAZQDE010000014.1:0-51621 GCA_964591485.1 uncultured Anaerolineaceae bacterium
CCGAAAATATATTAGCACGTCCCTTACATTCTTGTCAACGGGATGTACAGCCAGGAGGGCAATCGCGTTTTCATAAAAGGATCACTTTGAGGAGATATTCGTTATCCATAGCGCAGATCAGGCGCTTGCCATTCGTTCTGCACTTTTTGCTTTTATCTTGCCTCAGGGCATTGAGCGCGATCTTGCGCATGATCGCCAGGTTCTCAGGGGCATGACCCTTGCGAACGCGGCTCTCATCCTCTCTGAAAACCACATCCAGACACAAATGAAGTTTGTTCCCCACTTCCCAGTGTTTGCGGATGTAGGTGAGCATTTCCTGCGCATCGGCATCCAGACCGGAGATGAAATAGCGCCTCTTGACGTTTCTTTCTCTCCGATCTTGCGGGTGGCTTTCACCACGGCGATGCTGCCAAGCCCCTCCCATTCACCGTCAGGGTCAATGTATTCCAGATATTCGGGGTCAGCCGTCACCCAGCATTCTCTGATCTCAATTCTGCCGTGACCTTTGTCCACCGTCCGGGCATGATCAAAGGGAGAGCCCTTGAATCCATCTTCACGGTCCACCTTGAATAGATGGCGAATATCCTCATACAATCTCCCCTGATTTCGTTTCACAGCCAGCACGTAATCGGCTTTTTGCCCCAAGATGGCCTTGGCAATCTCTTTCTGTGTGCCCATTGCATCAATTGTGACGATACAGCCACGGATATCCAGGAGTTTCAGCAGTTCCGGGATGGCTGTGATCTCATTACTCTTATCCTCTATCTTCCTCTGCCCAATGGCCAATTCGTTCGCACTGGCCCAGGCACTCACCAGATGGAGAGGTTTCTTCCCCTTGCCCCGATCATGCGATCGGCGTACGGTTTTCCCATCGATGGCAATCACCTGCCCGGTGGTCATCTCCGCAACTTCCTTGATCCATGCCAGGAAGCTCCCTGAAATTCGTCCGGGTCCGGCCATGCAAATACTTTTCCGAAGGTGTCATGGGAAGGGATCCCATGGGGCAGATCGAGAAACTTCCGGAACCAGGCTTCTTTTGCCTTCCCAACCTCTTCGATCGATACCCAATCATCCGCTCCGCAGATAACGCCGATGATGGCGATCGAAATGATGTTGATCAGTGGGTGTCTCTTACCCTGCTCTTTTCGTGTGTCGGTTACTTTTGAGAAGTGTGTCATCAGGTCGCCCATTTCACCGCCTTTCTGACCTGATGGTAGTGCCTTTTTCGAAAATTTAACAGCCCCCAGAAGGAGAATGCGATTGCGCTGGGCGGCCTTGGCACCCATCTTGCACGCCCCCACTTTGGGGAGCAACAAGCCTCGAGATAGGGAGGGATTCCCATTGGGGCCCTGTCCCGGATAGATGATGATGGGAACATGAGCCAGGCATTAGGACGGATTGCAGGATCCATGTGGGGAGCAGGGTATCGGCAGAGGATGATGGTTGTGGCCGCGGCTGCCCTGCTGGCCGCCTGTGCACCGCCCATAATGGAGACCGCGCCGGAGGCACCTGTACAGGTCACACCCAGCCCGCCCCTCGTCCAGCCCTCCCCTACCTTGGAGACGCCGGCGAAGCGGACCGAGGGCGGCACCCGGCGCGAGGCCATCATGCCGGCCGCTCCGCGCCCTGTGATCCTGCCCACGCCTGAACCGACGCCTGATCTGGACTGGCGGCCCCCGCCCTACCCCGCTCCCTGGGCGATTCAACCCTACGACCATTTCTACTTTGGCCGTCCTATTCCTTCGGGTGAGGTAAATTGGCCCAACCCGCGCTACCGCTATGGGAGCACGCTGTTGGGGACCGAAAAGATCCATGCAGGGGTGGATATGGGGGCCTCGCGTGGGGCGCCCGTCATCGCTGCCGGCGATGGCGAAGTGGTTTGGGTGGGGTATGGGTTGTACCGTGGTTGGGAGGACTTCACCGACCCCTATGGCTTGGCAATTGCCATCCGCCATGATTTTGGCTATCAGGGGCGGGAGCTGTACACGGTCTACGCGCATCTGGCCTCCGCCATCGTCTGGCCCGGCCAGCGCGTGAAGAAAGGCGAAGTGATCGGAGAAGTCGGAGAGACCGGCCATGCCAGCGGGTCACACCTGCACTTTGAGGTCCGACTCGGTGGCAACCGGTATTTCGATACCCGCAATCCGGAATTGTGGATGGTTCCGCCGGAGGGTTGGGGCGTTCTGGCGGGTCGGGTGGAGAATACCTTCGGCCGCCCGCTCCAGGAGTATCTCATCCAAATTCGTTCGCTGGATACCGGCAAGCGCTGGGATGTTTGGACTTACGCCCGCGAGGACACCATCCATCCGGACGACTATTACAACGAGAACTTTGTCATCAGTGATCTCCCGGCCGGCCCGTATGAGATCCAAATCAACTTCGCCGGTCGTGCCTATACGGCCCAATTCTGGCTCGAGCCCGGGATCGTTAACTTCATCGAATTCCATGGGCGCAATGGCTTCGACGTGGAGCCGGCCGCCGAGTCGCAGAATTTGAGCCATCCCCCGCACGGGACCTCCCCTTCGGACTAGCCAAGTTTCGACCCCAAGTCCCCGGGATTGCAAACTTCCCGCTAGGACGAGGCTCCTCACCCATGAAGGGGGCAACTATGTACCTTTGGGAGCAATCGCTACCCGAACCATGACAACTGTCATATGCATCTCTCTGGGATCAGGATTAATATTAGGAGACCCTAACTTTGGCCACTGGGGCCAGCTGGCGTCACCCTGAATGTCGAGGGAACAGACTAACTGATGGAAGTACAGCGCGGGCTTCAGACCGAGAACACGGAAATGTATCTCAAGGCAATCCGCGAGCTGGCCGCAGGCCGGCGGTTTGTGCCGGTGACAAGCCTGGCCAAGTCGCTGGGGATCTCTACCGTATCTGCGAGCGAGAAGGTCGGCCGTCTGCAGGACATGGGGATACTTATTCACCGACCATACAAAGGTGTGCGGCTCACGGAAATCGGTAAACAGAGGGTCAACCTGGTCGTGCGGCGCCACCGGTTATGGGAACGTTTCCTGGTAGACGAACTGGGTGTGCCATGGTCTCAAGCGCATGACCTTGCCTGCCAATTGGAACACATCTCTGCCTCGATCTTGACAGAGCATCTTGCCCGGCGGCTAGGCCAGCCGGAGCAGTGTCCGCATGGCAATCCGATTCCCTCCGAGGCGGGCGTTACCGCGAAATCTGAAGATGTCGACCTGGCCTCACTACCAGCCGGATCCAGGGCCGTGGTGCGGCGAATCTACCCAGAGAGCGCGGAAGTTCTTGCGGAGCTCGAGGCGATCGGGCTCATGCCGGGCCAGGCGTTCATTCTGACCGACCCGGGCCAGCAAGGCGGGATGCAGACGTTGCGAATCGGCGGGGAGCAGCGGCATCTGCACCACAGCACGGCGGTGCGCGTCAGAGTGTACCTAACCGAGGAGTCTGCATGAGTAAGGCCAAGGAATTCCTCCTGAGCGCGGCCGCCGAGGGCGATGTAGTTATCCTGCGAGGCTTCGAGAGCAGCGGCCGACAGGCCCATCGTCTGGCCGAGCTGGGCCTGACTCCCGGCATACCCATCCGCGTCTTACAAGCCGCTCCGGGTCAACCCATTCTGATTCAGGTGCGCGGCACACGCCTGGCTGTAGATCGTGAGACCGCAGCTTGCATGCGGGTTCAGATGCATCGTCACGGCCCTCGCAGGCGGCATCGGCGGCGAATGGGGCGGGGCCGAAGAGGATCAAGACCCTGGAGCATGGGCCTGAGGGGCCTTGGCCGGGGCTGGTGGAAATCAGGCAGGCATCGCCCACCGGATGAGGAGGGGCATGGCGGAAACTCGTAAGCTGACCTTGGCCCTGGCGGGCAACCCCAACGCGGGGAAATCGACACTTTTCAACGCGCTGACAGGCTCCCACCAGCATGTGGGGAATTGGCCCGGGAAGACAGTCGAGTCGAAGCGGGGCCATTTCCGGTTGGATAGCTGGGAGATGGAGGTGGTCGACCTCCCAGGCACCTACAGCCTAACCGCGTATTCCGAAGAAGAGTTGATCGCCCGTGACTATCTGCGGTCGGACAATCCCGACCTGGTTGTCGTGGTGGTCGACGCCTCCAATCTTGAGCGCAATCTTTACCTGGTCACGCAAATTCTGGAGCTTGGACTCCCCATGGTGCTTGTGCTCAACATGAGCGATGTCGCCAGGGCAATGGGACTCCGCATCGACAAGCAGGCGGTCTCGCAGCAACTCGGCGGCGTGGCAGTGGTTGAGATGACCGCAACTCGCCGTGAAGGGTTGGATGAGCTGCGGCAGGCGTTGATGAATCTTGCGGAAGAACTGCCGGGGAAGAAAGGCAGCCGGCGGCCTTTCCGGATCGATTATGGCCCGGAGATCGAGGCGGAGATCGATGCCTTGGTGGAGAGGGTCGCGAATAGGCCGGTCATCTCTCAAGGCCTCGAGCCGCGCTGGCTGGCCGTGAAGCTGCTGGAGGGCGAACCCGATCTTCTCAGATCGCTGGAGCAGGATCCGGGCGCAAAGGACATTCTCGAGGTTCTACGTTCTGCACAGCAGCGCCTGGAAGCACGCTATCCGGAGGGCGCGGCCATTGCGGTGGCTGACAAGCGCTATGCCTTTGTCTCGCGAGTGGTGGCCGAATCGTTGAGTCGGCCGCGCCAAGCACCCACCACGCTCTCCGAGCGACTCGACCGGGTGCTCACCCACCCGCTGCTTGGCGTGCCCATCTTCCTGGGTGTGATGTACTTTGTATTCCGGTTGATCGTGGACGTATCGGCGCCGTATCTGGAATGGGTGGACTATATCTTCGGCGAGGTGCTTGCCCGGTGGGCCTTGGCAGGGATAGGAGCCCTGGGTGCCCCCGAATGGCTTAGGAGCTTATTGGTCGAAGGTGTGATCGCCGGCGTAGGGGGCGTGCTGGTATTCGTTCCCGGCTTGATCGTGCTCTTTACCTTCATCGGGATCCTGGAGGACAGTGGATACCTGGCGCGCGCCGCGTTCGTCATGAACCGTTTCATGTCGTTCCTGGGTTTGAGCGGGAAGAGCTTCGTGCCGCTCGTGCTGGGATTCGGCTGCGCCGTGCCGGCAATCTACGCCACGCGCACCCTCGACCGCCGTCGCGACCGCATTCTGACGGCTTTGCTGGTGCCGCTCATGTCCTGCTCGGCGCGGCTTCCGGTGTATGTGGTCTTCAGCCTGGCGCTCTTCGGCCCCAAAGCCAATCTCGTGATTTGGTCGCTCTATGCCCTGGGCGTTTTCATGGCAGCGCTTGTTGGGCTGCTCTTCGGCCGGCTTCTGTTCCGCTCCGAGGTGGCACCTCATTTCGTGCTGGAATTGCCCCTCTACCGCCTGCCCACGCTGCGCGGGCTCTGGTTTCACGTCTCGGGGCGGGTGGGACGCTTCCTAAGGCATGCCGGCACGGTCATCCTGGCTGCCTCGGTGGCCATTTGGTTCTTGTTGAACATGCCCTGGGGAACAGCCTCGCTCGAGCGAAGCTGGTTTGGCTCCGTGAGCAAGGCCATCGCCCCGCTCTACAGGCCCGCGGGTTTCGGAAAGTGGGAGGCCGCGGGATCGCTGCTCGCCGGCCTGGTAGCCAAAGAGGTGGTGGTCTCTACCATGTCGCAGGTCTACCTTGGCGGGGAGGCGCAGGCTAGCGGCTCTGGAGAAGTCGATGTGTTGGCGGACTTGAAGGAAGTGGGCGCGGGTTTCCTCTCTGCATCGGTGGAGGCCGGGAAGCGCCTTCTGGATGTTGTCGCGCCAGGATGGAGGCCCCTCAGCGGTACCGGCGTGGAAAGCCCGGCACTCGGCAAGGTCCTGGCGGTCCAGTTCACACCCCTCTCTGCGGTTGCCTTCCTTGTTTACGTCTTGCTCTATGTGCCTTGCGTGGCGACCCTGGGTGCCATTCGCGGCGAATTCGGCCACCGCTGGGCGTCCTTCTCGGCCGCCTACCAACTCGTCCTGGCCTGGATCATGGCTGTCGGCGTATACCAGATCGGCCGCCTGCTCGGCTTGGGTTAGGGATCACAATGCTAGGAGAGGTGCTGAGGCTGGTGGAGGTGTCGCGGCGTCCAGTGAGCCTGGAAGAGATCGCCGCGGCACTTGGCAGGCCGTCCTCCGCCATCGAAGGCATGCTGGAGACCCTGATGCGATTAGGTCGTATCGAGCAGGTTCAGGCCAATCTCTGCCAGCGATGCCCGGCCAAGCAGGATTGTGCAGAGACGGATGGCATCAGCCAGTGTTACCAACTGAAGGCTGGGTGAGGGGGAAGGCATGACGCCGGAGAATCGGGAGAAGTTTAGGCTGCTCTCGTGGAACGTCAACGGCCTGCGGGCGGCCTACCGTAAGGGTTTCATGGATTGGCTCGCCACCGAGCAGCCCGATGTCCTCTGTCTGCAAGAGGTGCGGGCCCTGCCCGAGCAACTCCCCAAGGATCTTCGAGAGCCCCAGGATTACCGCGCCTATTGGGCACCCGCCGAGCGTAAGGGCTATAGCGGCGTGGCCTTGCTCACACGCCAGGAGCCGTCGAAGGTGATCCTGGGCCTGGGTGATGAAGCCTTCGATCGCGAGGGGCGCACGATCCAGGCAGATTACGGTGACTTCGTGCTCTTGACGGCTTACTTCCCCAACGGTTCACGGGACCACAGCCGGGTCCCCTTCAAGATGGCCTACAAGCGCGCTCTCCTGGAGCGGGCTGAGGCGTTGCGTTCGCAGGGACGCGCCGTCATCATCTGCGGCGATGTGAACACCGCGCATCGTGAGATCGACCTCGCCCGACCGGTGCAGAATCAGACCACCACTGGGTTCTTGCCGCAGGAGCGAGCTTGGATCGATGAGGTGCTGGAACGTGGCTACCTGGATGCCTTTCGCGAGCTCAACCCCGACCGGGAGGGCGCTTACAGTTGGTGGGCCAATTGGGGCGGCGCACGCGATCGCAATATTGGTTGGCGCATCGACTACTTCTTCATCACGCCTGACTTGCGCCCACGGGTGCTAGAGGCCGGGATTCACGCGGATGTCATGGGCTCGGATCATTGCCCTGTGAGCCTGACTCTGGGTTAGACTGCCGGGGGTCTTCCCGCACAACTTCCTCATTGCAGCATGCCAGCCTATTCAGGTGCAAAGCGCACATTGGTGGCGCCGCCGGCGCACTTCGGGCGCGCCGGTATAATGCGGTGTGATGAGCGTCGAAGAGGTCCTCGAGCGGCTGCGCCTGGACGCGGGCTTCATGCAGAATGTCTCGGCCTGGGAGCGTATCCCGCCGCGGCCGGCCCGCTTTGGGGAGACCCCAGAGGGTCTTGACCCGCGTCTGTCGCTCGCCCTGGAACGGGCAGGAACCTTCCCGCTCTACACGCATCAGGCCGCGGCGGTCGAGGCCGGGCTGGCGGGCGAGAACGTCGTCGTTGTGACGGGGACCGCCTCCGGCAAGACGCTCTGCTACAATCTTCCGGTCTTGCAGTCCATGCTGTCGGACTCCGAGGCTCGGGCGCTCTATCTCTTCCCCACCAAGGCGCTCTCCCAGGATCAGGCGGCCGGCTTGGCGGAGTTCCTGGATCTGCTGGAGGCTGCGGATGCTGTCCCAGTGCGAACATATGACGGGGATACGCCCGCCGCCCGCCGCGCAGCAGTCCGCGAGGAAGCCCGGCTGCTCATCACCAACCCCGATATGCTCCATATGGCCATCCTGCCCCACCACCCTCGCTGGGCGCACCTTCTTGAGAACCTGCGCTGGGTAGTTATCGACGAGCTGCATACCTACCGGGGCGTCTTCGGCTCCAACGTCGCCAACGTGCTGCGCAGGCTCCGCCGCCTTTGCCGCTTCTACGGCTCAGATCCTCACTTCATCCTCACCTCGGCGACTATTGCCAATCCCAAGGAGTTGGCCGAGAACCTGATCCAGGCGCCAGTCCATCTGGTCTCGCGCGATTTGGATGGTTCGCCCAGGGCGGAGAAGCATGTGCTGATCTACAACCCGCCCGTGGTCGAGCCGAAGCTCGGCATTCGACGGGCGTACACGCTGGAGGCCACCCGCCTGGCAGAGCGATTCCTCGAGGCGGGGGTGCAGACTGTGGTCTTCGCGCGTGCCCGCCTGACGACGGAGGTGCTGCTGGGCTACTTGAGGGATGCGTTCCAGCAGGCTGGCGGGGATCCGGCGAAAATCCGCGGCTATCGGGGTGGCTACCTACCGCTCGAGCGTCGCGAGATCGAGCGCGGCCTGCGCGGCGGGGACGTACTGGGCGTGGTGGCGACCAACGCGCTCGAGTTGGGGGTGGACATCGGTCAGCTCGGAGCGGCCATCGTGGCCGGCTATCCCGGCACGATCGCCAGCCTCTGGCAACAGGCGGGGCGCGCGGGGCGGCGCGCCGAGGTATCGGTGGCTGTGCTCGTGGCTTCCGCTGCACCGCTGGATCAATTCGTGGCCACCCACCCTGCCTACCTGTTCGAGCGCTCGCCCGAAATGGGGCTGATCAACCCGAATAACCTGGCGATCCTCCTTCGCCACCTGCGTTGTGCGACCTTTGAACTTCCCTTCGAGGAAGGCGAGGATTTCGGCGCGGTCGAGAGGCTGGGGGACCTGTTGGCGTTCCTGGCCGAGGAAGGGGAACTGCATCGCTCGAATGGGAGCTATCACTGGGTGGCAGATGGCTATCCCGCTGAGAGGGCCTCCCTGCGCGCCAGCAGTGATGACATAATCGTTATCCAGGATGTGGGGGCTGGCAAGCCCGTCGTCATCGGCGAGGTGGACCGTGCCACCGCCCCGCTCATGTTGCATGAAGGTGCGGTCTATATCCACGAGGGCCGTACTTATTTGGTGGAGCGGTTGGATTGGGAGGCTGCGCTGGCGGAGGTGAGGGCCGCGGAGGTGGATTACTATACCGATGCCTCCGAGAGCGTGGATCTGGAGGTTCTGGAGGTCTATGATGCCGACGAAAGCCGGCCGCTGCGGCGCGCCCATGGCTGGGCCCAAATCACAGCCGAGGCAACCTCCTTCCGGAAGGTTAAGCGCTACACGCACGAAACCCTCGGTTATGGCCCGATTGACTTGCCGCCGCACGTATTCGAGACCTCCGCATACTGGATCTGGATCGCGCCGGACGAGGTGGAGCGGCTCGAGCGTGCGGGTGTTTTGCTGCCTCCCCAGGACTATGGGCCGAGCTGGGCGAGGGCACGGGAGGCGGCGAGGGCCCGTGATGGCTACCGCTGCCGCCAATGCGGCGCACCCGAGCGGGCTGGCAAGGCACACCACGTCCATCATATCCAGCCGTTCCGGACCTTCGGTTACGTGCCAGGTGAGAATCGCAAGGATCGGGAAGCCAATCAATTAGAGAATCTGGTGACGCTCTGCCCGACCTGTCATATGCGGGCTGAGGCGGCGCGGGCCAAGCGCAGCGCCTTGGGTGGGCTGGCGTATGCCCTCAATAACATCGCGCCGCTGTTCCTGATGTGCGACCCCAGGGACCTGGGCCACCTGACGGCCGTGCGCGATCGGGAGACCAAGAGCCCGACCATCACCCTTTTCGACCGCGTGCCGGAGGGATTGGGACTTGCGGAACGGCTTTACTGTCTGCACGATGAGTTGATCCAGGGTGCGCTTGAGCTCGTCCTGACCTGTCGCTGCGAGGATGGCTGCCCTGCCTGTGTTGGACCCGTGGGGCCGGGCGGGGGCGAGGTGAAGGCCCTCACCGTTCAATTGCTGCGGGCGCTCATCACTCCATCCGGGCAAGATCAGGCTTCTGGCGGCAGGCAGGATTAGGCCGGGGCTTCTGTTGAGCCACCGGCCTCTGGTAGAGTGGGCGGAGTGGGCCAATGGGAGGCGTAGTTTCGATGCCTCGGAAGACGCTTACCAGATAAAGCAGCAGGCAGGCAGCCGGTATTAGCGGGTAGGCGGAGCTGCTCACAATCGGCAGACCGGCGAATTGTCCGGCTGGCGAGAGGAGGGCAAGTAACGCGGATAGAAAGAAGACCGCCTTGGTGGGGGGACTGAGGCGCAAGGATCACTCCACGATGAGAGCCCGGACGGCGTAGATGCCTGGGGGCTCTCTCATGGGTGGATAGGGCGCCTATGAGAAAAACACGGGAAGTTCAATCCGGGATGCGCCGCATCTCGTGTGGCCGCGCCGGTGCCAGCAGGCGGCGATAGGATGCGACCGGGGCGCACACAACGTGCGCCCCGGTCCTGCCCTAGATGGATATAGGAGAAGAAGCGAGTAGAACTCTAGCCGTCCACGGCGAGGCAGGTGAGCGTCTCCAGAACACCGGGGATGGGTTGAATGCGGTTGGCCATGATCTTGCCCAGGCTGCGCACATCCTCGGCTTCGACCAGGGCGATAGCGTCGTAGGGGCCGAAGGTCATGTGTGCCTCTTGCACGCCCTCCACCCGGCGAAGATGCTCGACCACCTTCTCGATCTCGCCCGTTCGGATTTCGATCAAAATATAGGCCTTCATGGCAATTATCCCTCTCTGAGTTCCTAAGATTCGTTTTGGCGGAGAAAAACGGACCAATAGACCGCGGCGACGAAGACAGAGCCGCCGATGATGTTGCCCAGGGTTACCGGGAGCAGGTTCCCGGCCAGGAAGCGGCCCCAAGTAAGCATCGTAAGGTCAAGGCCTGCCGCTGCCGTGAAGGCCGTGTCGAATTGCTTAATCAGCAGGCCGATGGGAATGAAGTACATATTTGCCACGCTGTGTTCAAATCCGGCGGCCACGAAGGCCGTGATGGGGAAGAGAATGGCGGCGATCTTGTCGATCGTGCTGCGGGCGCTGAAGGTGAGCCACACCGCGAGGCAGACCAGGATATTGCACAGCACGCCCAGCATCAGTGCCTGGAACCAATCCAGCGAAACCTTGCCATTAGCGATGGCCAGGGCTGTGTTGCCGATTGCGCCGCCGCCGAAAGTGTATTGCCGGCTCAGGAAGAGCAGCACGGCGGTGCCCACCGCGCCGACGAAGTTGCCCGCATAGACGATCGCCCAATTCCGGACCAGGCCGGCCGTAGTGACCTTGCGGCTGGCCCAGGCCATGACGATGAGATTGTTGCCGGTGAAAAGCTCGGCGCCACCTACGATGACCAGGATCAGGCCCAGGCAGAACACAAGCCCGATCAGCAGTTTGGTGAGGCCGAAGGGCAGCGCCGCGGTCGTTCCGGCTGCGACGGTGGTGGCGAAGATCGCGCCCAGGGCGATGAAGGCGCCGGCGAGGACCGCCAGCACGAAGGTACGCAGGGCGGGAGCCTCGGCCTTGCTGACCCCGATGTACTCCGCCCGCCTCGCCATTTCGGGTGGAAGCAAGGCGTCGATACGAAGTTCTTGATTCATAGAGGAAACTCCCTATGGCAAATAACAACAAATTGTCAGACAAACCAACGATACCCTCCAACGCATTTTCCTGCAAGGGACGAAGGTCATTTGTGAAATCTGTGACTAATCATATCGACTTGCCCCCTCCCTTCGGTATCCTGCCTCGCGCGGCAGCACTCAGGGCGACCGGGCCAGGAGCTCAGGCATTCGCGGTAGAATGGGCCTGAAAGGAGGCCTGCTTGAACTCTCGCCAGGAACCATCCAACCGGATGCAAAAACCAACTGAAACTGGCCGACCAATGCGGCGGCCAGAATGGATAAAGGTGCGAGTGCCCTCCGGGGAGACGGTGGAATGGCTCCGCACCATGATGCGCAGCAAAGCTTTGCACACCGTGTGTGAGGAGGCCCGCTGCCCCAACATGGGCGAGTGCTGGGGCTCGGGGACGGCCACCTTCCTCATGATGGGCGAGATTTGCACCCGCTCCTGCGGCTTCTGCGATATCGCCACCGGCCGCCCGGCGCCGCTGGACTGGCTCGAACCTGAGCGCGTCGCTCGCGCCGTGCAGGGCATGAACCTGCGCCACGCAGTCATCACCAGCGTGAACCGGGATGAGCGCCCGGATGGCGGCGCGCCGATTTTCGCCATGGTCATTCGCCGCATTCGCGAACTGCAGCCGGGCTGCTCGATCGAGGTACTCATCCCAGATTTCAAAGGATCCAAGCAGGCGCTGAAAATCGTGATGGACGCCCGGCCGGAGATCCTGAATCACAATGTGGAGACTGTGCCGCGGCTCTTTAAGAAGGTCCAGCCCCAAGACCGCTATGAATGGGCCCGGGCCACGCTCACCCATGCCAAGATGCTCGATCCGGAAGTGCTCACCAAATCGGGCATCATGGTCGGGCTGGGCGAGACATTCGAGGAAGTGCAGGCGGTCATGCGCGACTTGCGGTCCTGGGGTGTGGATATCCTCACCATCGGGCAGTACTTGCAACCCACCCGCAAGCACCTGCCAATCGATCGCTATTATCGCCCCGAGGAATTCGAAGCCTTGAAGGCCTACGGCCTCGAACTCGGTTTCCGCTGGGTGGAGAGCGGGCCGCTGGTGCGTTCCTCCTACCACGCCGAGCAGCAGGTGCGCGCCTTAAGCGTCGTGCACCGCCAGTTCTACGGCAAGGCGGAGACAGCGCAAGCCTGACGAAGCGCGGACATCGGGCACCCCGGCACTACAGTCCGGGGCGCTTCGCATGATACTGCCTGTCACCAGGGCTCTCAACGCGTATAATCTTGGCGTTCGTCTATGGAACCTGCGCTCACGGGCTTGCACGCCAGGCGTGATGGAGATGGAGGAGGCACTCCCCCTATGTTGTTCACCGTCACCGTCATCGCTCACAATATCTTCCGCTGGTTGGTGGTGCTGGCTACCGTGTGGGCCCTTTTGCGAGCTTACCGCGGATGGCTCGGGAAGCGCGCCTGGGAGGAGGCCGATGCCCAGGCGGGCTTCATACTCTCCCTGAGCCTGGATTTCCAGGCCCTTCTTGGCGTGATCCTGGCCTTCGCGAGCCCGCTTGTGCGCCTGGGGTTTGCGAATCTGGCGGGAGGCATGCATATCCCCCAGATTCGTTTCTTCTTGGCCGAGCACATGCCGCTAATGATGATCGGCCTGATCGTGGCGCACATCACCGGCGCCCGGACCAAGAAGGTCGGCGAGGACCATGTGAAACATCGCTGGGCTGCCCTGGGCTACAGTCTGGCGCTGCTGATGACCCTGGTGGCCATTCCCTGGTGGCGCCCTCTGCTCAGGGGCATCATCTAAAGCTTCCCTATGCTTGACCGCGAGGGCACTATGGCTTCGGATCAGGACTACCGCTTCTTCCACTCCATCGAGGTGCGCTACCGCGATGTGGACCCACAGCGCCATGTCAATAGCGCGACCTATTTCACTTACATGGAACAAGCCAGGGCGAAGTACCTCCAGGCGTTGGGGCTATGGTCGGGGGAGGATTTCGACGCGATCGGGATCATATTGGCCGAGCAGTCCTGCACCTATATGAAGGCCTTTCGCTATGGCCAAGTGGTCGAAGTCGGGGTGCGAGTTAGCCGGCTGGGACGCAAGAGCTTCGATGTGAGCTACTCTCTGAGAGAGCAGGCCAGCGGCGAAGAGTACGCCCGCGGCAATACAGTGCTGGTGGCTTATGATTACCGGCGGGGGCAATCCATGCCGATCCCGGAGGCCTGGCGGCAAATCCTGGCCAGGCATGAAGGGCACGTCCCTGGTGACCCCGCGAGCCGCAAGGAGGCCGACCACGATGAAGTTTGATGCTATCCTGCCACCTCTCCCCCTTGCGCGGGTGTCTACGTTGGCCGAGGCGGCTGAAGCCATGGGTTTCGATGCGCTCTGGAGTAGCGAGACCCAGCATGACCCTTTCCTCTCACTGACGCTGGCGGCGGAGCACACCTCCCGTTTGCAGCTTGGCACGGCCGTGGCCATTGCCTTCGGGCGCAGTCCAGCCACGGTGGCCTATACAGCCTGGGATCTGGCGCAGCTTTCGGGAGGCCGATTTATCCTGGGCCTGGGGACACAGGTGCGGGCCCACATCGAACGCCGCTTCGGCATGACTTGGCCGCAATCACCGGTCGGGAAGCTGCGGGAGTTCGTGACCGCCGTGCGGGCCTTCTGGAGAACCTGGCAAGAAGGTGAGCCGCTGAACGTCCGTGGCGAGTACTATCGACTCTCTATCATGAGCCCCTTTTTCAACCCTGGGCCGATCGATCATCCCCAGATCCCCATCTATCTCGCGGGCGTCAACCCCGGGCTTTGCCGCTTGGCCGGCGAGATCGCGGATGGTCTTCACGGTCACCCGTTTCACTCCGGGCGCTATCTGCGAGAGGTGGTCCGGCCCAGTATCGAGGAGGGTGCCCGCCGGGCCAGCCGCGATCCGGGGGAGGTCTGCCTGGCGGTGTCGGTCTTTCTGGTCACCAGCAAGGAAGAGGCCGTGTTTGCCCGGGAACAGATCGCGTTCTACGCCTCAACTCCCTCCTACCGGCGCGTAATGGCGCTGCATGGTTGGGAGGAGGCCGCTGAGACGCTCTCGGCGCTGGCGCGCCAGGGACGCTGGGACGAAATGGCTTCTAAGGTCACGGACGAGATGCTCGAAACCTTTGCGGTGGTGGCGCCTGAAGCAGAACTCCCGCAAGCCATCGAAGACCGCTACGCCGGGCTGGCGGATCGCATTGCGCCCTATATCCCCTTTCACCCGGGGGAGCGTGACGATTTCTGGTGCCGGCTGGTGGGCGCGCTGAGGGTCCCATGATCGTAGTTGATGCCCATGAAGACCTGGCCTGGAACGCCCTCACCTTTGGGCGGGACATCGTGCTTTCCGTTGAAGAGATTCGCCGGAAGGAGGCGGAGACCTCGGTACCGGAATGGAACGGCCATACGCTGATCGGATGGCCCGAATGGATTCGAGGCCGCGTGGGGATAGTGTTCACCAGTCTATTTGCAGCCCCCTCGCGATGGCAAGAGGGCCCTTGGGATACGCAGTGCTATGCGGATCAAGCCGAAGCCGTTCGGCTCTACCGCGCCAACCTGGAAGTCTATAGGCGCTGGCTTGAGTCCCACCCCGACAAGTTTGCATTGATCACCAGCAGGGAGACGCTTGAATCGGTGGTGGATGAATGGGATTCGGGGAAGACGGAAGAGCCACGTGTTGGATGGGTCTTGCTCATGGAAGGCGCGGATGCATTGCTCGAACCGGCGCAGATCGAGACGTGGTATCGGGAGGGTGTGCGCGTTTTGGGGCTGGCCTGGGCCGCCACCGCCTATGCCGGCGGAACGGGAGAGCCCGGCCCCCTGACTGATCTCGGGCGAGAATTGCTGCGAGAGATGGAAGCGCTGGGAATGATCCTGGATCTGAGCCATCTCACCGAGCAGGGCGCCTTGGAGGCCATCGACCGTTACCAGGGCGAGGTTATCGCCTCGCATACCAGCCCGCTGGCATGCGTGCCGAACGCCGCCAACCCCGAGCGGCACATCACCGATCTAACCCTCGATAGGCTCGCCGAGCGGGACGGCGTGATGGGCTTGGCGCTGTGGAACCCCTTCTTGAAAGATGGATGGACCCCCGATCAAGGACGCGAGGCTGTGGAGTTTGCAGAAGTGGCGCGGGCCATCGATTATGTATGCCAGCGGCTAGGAAACGCGAACCATATTGGCCTTGGTAGTGACTTCGATGGTGGCTTCGGCCTGAATGAGGTGCCGGCGGGACTTGACAGCGTGGCTGACCTGCGGAAAATTGGCGAGGCTCTGGAGCCCATGGGATACTCTCAAGAAGACATCGAGAAAATTCTAGGTGGAAACTGGCTGCGCGTGCTGCGCAGAGCGCTGCCCTAAACGGAGACTGCATGACCCCACTTCTGCCTCATCAAGTGCGACGCGCCCGGCGCTGGATGACCGTGGTGCTCCTGGGCCTGTTGATCTTCATAATCGGTGTCGAGCCCGATTTGATCGGGATGGATCGAAGCCCGGTGATCGGGTTTGTGCAGATTGGCACCTGGTTGGCGGGGCTGGCGCTCCTGCTGGTGGCAGCCTATGCCACCGTGCGCGTCATCCGCAACGGCAAGCCCACCTCTTTGCGAGCGGATATTGGAGTGCGGCTGATCGCCACCGGATACGTGGTCGCCGCGGCGGCCTCGCTGGCGGATTTCATCGGGTTGGGAGCGCAAAGGCTCCCGGATATCACCTTCGGCCCGGTGCAGGTGATCGGCCTGGCCGTGGGGGTGATGCTAAGCTTGCTGGGACTGATCCTGTATTGGCCGCGGCGCAGCCCTGCCGAATCTGCGCCAGAGAAGCCCCCGGCAGAGGAGTCGCCTTCCCGGAGTGGGCAACCAGCGCATGAAGACTGATCTTTAGGGACTTGGAGAAGAAGAATGGGCCGCCACGCGCGGCCCGTTTGTTTCCTATCCCGACTTCTCACTCGAGTGGCCGGGGAAGACCTTTCCACCGGGCTTGATGCGCGTGTAGGCGTAATTGACTACCACCGTCACTTGCCCATAACCCACGACGATCAGGTTGAGCGGATCCAGGTCCTCCTGTAGGGCCACGTCTCCAGCGGCGAATACGCTCGGCAGCTTGGTCTCCATCCGGCTGTTGATGCGCACATAGCGGCGCCCGATGGCCTCCAGGCCCCATTCACGAATGGAGCCGAGGTCGGCTCTGAGCCCTAGGGCCAGGATGACCGCGTCGACCTCCAAAGTGTCCTCTTCATCGGTGCGGTTGTCGAAGATCACAGCGCGCTGTACGTGTCCTTCTCCCTGGAGCTCGCGGATCTCATGGAAGATGCGGACGTCCACGGCCGAGGCGTTAAGTGCGTTGACGGAGGAATTATGCGCCCGGAATCCCTCCCGGCGGTGGATGAGCGTCACCCGCGAGGCGCTGGGCTCGAGCGCCAAGGCCCAATCGACGGCGCTATCGCCGCCCCCCCCCCACAATCAGCACCCGCATATCAGCGTAGGCGTCGACATCCTGCAGGAGGTACTCAACGCCCTTGCCCTCAAACCAATCCACGCTCTCGTTGGGCAACCTGCGGGGCTCAAAGGCTCCAATCCCGGCTGCAATCACGACTGTCCGGCTGTAGTGCAGGCCGCGGTCGGTTTCGATTACCCAACAGATCTCGCCCACCTCGCCGCCAGGACGCGGCTCGGAGCGCAGGTTCTCGGCGCGCTCACCGAGCGCCAGGACAGGGCCCCACTGCATGGTTTGTTCGACCAAGTTGGCCACCAGGTCCTTGGCGCGTATCGCCGGGAAGCCGGGGGTGTCATAGATCATCTTCTCGGGGTAGAGAGTCGTCAACTGGCCGCCGGGTTGGGGCAGAACGTCGATAACCTTCGAACGCAGCTCGCGCAAGCCCGCGTAGAAGGCACCGAAAAGGCCGGTTGGACCGGCCCCGATGAAGGTGATATCGAAGATCTCGAGTTCAGTCTTGCTCATCGCGAACGGGTGCTCCTTTTGTATAGGGGACACAAAGAGCGACTTTGGCGGGCGGGATTATAAGCGTTGGAAGCGAAGAGTGCCAATGACGGGCCGAGAAGTCCGAATTCTGGGTGGGCACAGACCATAGGCGGGGTATTTGTACCCAGCGGGGATGTGTTATGTGAAAGGGCTGAAGAGGGAGGCCACCGCCAGCACACCCAGCAAGACGGCTGCGAGCAGGTATTGGATGCGGCTCTTGTGCCACGGCCGCGCATCCGAGAGGCGCGGTGATCCTAATTCATCCCAGTGCACCTGATAGCGCGGTCCCAGTAAGTAGCTGAGACACGCACCGCTCAACAGGCCACCCAGGTGCCCCCAATTGTCGATGCCGGGCATCAGGCCGAGTGCTAGATTCAGCAAGGCCACGAAGAGGATCTGGCGCAATTGAATCTGGCCCAGGCGTCCGAAGAGGACCCGGTGGAGGTAGAGAAAGGCTCCCAAGGATCCCAACAGGCCGAATATGGCGCCGGAGGCGCCAGCGGAGGCGTATGGGCTGAAGGCCAGGCTGAAGATGGTGCCGGCCAGGCCGCTCAGGAAGTAGGTGGCTATGAAGCGGGGCGTGCCAAAGAAACGCTCGACCGCGGGGCCGATGGCGAAGAGAGAGTACATGTTAACAAACAGATGCGGCAGGCCGATATGCAAGAACATAGGGGTCAGGAACCGCCACCATTGCCCCTGCAACATGGGTGCCCTGGCCTTGGCCCCGAATTGTAGCAACCAGTCCACATCGAGAAACTGCTGCGAGAGCCACTGGCCTAGGAAGACCAGGCAGGTGAAAAGGATCAGTCCGAAGGTGCCTGGGAATCGGTCGCGGAAGGAGGGCCGATGGGGGGCGGGCTGGAAGTCGGAGGGCGGTGCACCGGCGTTCATGCTGGTGCCGCTCACAATTGAACTTGGCGGGGGGCTACCCGATGATGCTCGGCCTGGATGATGGCCATGATAGTGTCTACAGTATGGTCGAGCTCACCTTCGGCATTCACGACGTAATAGTCGAAGAGATCGACCCGCCGCAGTTCCTTACGGGCTGTGGCGATGCGCAACTTGAGGTCCTCGGGGGCTTCCGTCTGGCGGCGCTCAAGCCGGCGGATGAGCTCCTCCTCAGTACGAGTCGAGAGGAAGATCAGCAGGGCATCGGGGCAGATCTTGCGGATGGTCTCGGCGCCCTGGACGTCGAGCCGCATCAGCACATCCTGACCGCTGGCGAGGGCCTGGCGTACCTGTGCCTTCGGGATGCCCTTGTAGTCATCATACACGATGGCATATTCCAGCAACTCATCTTGCTCGATCATCTCAGCAAACTGCTCGCGGCTGACGAAGATGTAGTCCACGCCGTCGACTTCGCCCTCGCGATGCGGCCGGGTCGTCGCCGTAACGACGAAGTGAAAGGGCAGTCCGCGTTCCTTCATGCGCTTGACCACCGTATCCTTGCCTACGCCCGAGGGCCCCGAAATGACAATCAGAAGGGGTTGTTGCTGGCGCTTCAGCAGGTCTTCATGCATGGGTTGAAGCCTCCGCATGCGGTCAGTATAATCGCTTTTACGGGAGGTTGAAATGCCGACGTACGACTACCGTTGCGAGGATTGTGGACGACGTGCCTCCATCTACCTCACCTACGAAGAGTATGGCAAGAAGTCTGTGCATTGCCCCCACTGTGGCAGCGGCGAGATGCGCCGCCTGATCCATCGCGTGCGCTTCGCCCGCTCGGAGGAATCGCGCCTCGAATCCCTGGCCGATCCCGACGCCTGGGGCGATATCGACGAGTCGGATCCGCGCAGCATGGCACGCATGATGCGCAAGATGGGGGAGGAATTGGGCGAGGATATGCCCCCGGAGTTCGATGAAGTGGTCGGCCGGCTGGAAGCGGGGGAATCGCCGGAAGAGATCGAACAATCCATGCCGGAGCTCGGCATGGATGAGGAGCTCTAGCCTGGGGCGACAGGTTTCAGGAATCCTGGGGGGATGATCAGAACGCTAGAAGCCCCGCCTGGGTGAGTCTGGCCTCCACGGCGGCGCGCAGATCTGCCTGCACTTGATCGAAGGGCCGGCCGGCATCCACCACCTGCCAGCGGGTGGGATCGGCTGCGGCCAGCGCCAGGTACCCTTCCCGTACACGCCGGTGAAACTCGAGATCGAATGCGTCCAGGCGGTTCCATTGTCCGCCCTGCCTGCGTCGCTGGAGGCCCTGCTCCACGGGAAGATCCAGCAGCAGCGTCAGATCGGGTACCAGGCCGCCAGTTGCAAAGGATGTGATCGCTCGCAGGGTCTCCAACTCGAGCCCCTGGCCATAACCCTGGTAGGCAAGGGATGAATCGAAGAAGCGGTCGGAGATGACGATCTTGCCCGCATTCAGGCTGGGGTGGATGACCTGCGCGACGAGTTGCGCGCGTGAGGCGCTGAAGAGCAAGAACTCGGTGCGGGCGTCCATTTGGGTATTTTCCAGATGGGTGAGGACAGCACGAATCTGGTCGCCGATGGGTGTGCCGCCAGGCTCACGTGTGAGTTCAACCGGCAACCCGAGCGCGCGCAAGTGGTCCGCCAACTCGGCGGCCTGGCTGGATTTTCCCCCGCCTTCGGGGCCTTCGAGAGTGATGAAGAGGCTCAATTGCGGTAGATCCTCACCCGGCGGCGAGGTTCCTTTCCATAGGAATGGGAGACCAGGTTGGCCTGGCGGGCCATCTGGTGCTGCAGACGACGGATGTAGGAGGAGGCTGGCGCAAGGTCGATCGAGCGGGCGCCGTTGAGCACTTGCTGGATGGCGCGCTGGGCCTCGTCCATGGCCTGGGCCAGATCCGGGTCTTCGGGCCGGGCTGCCTGGAGGTTGAAAAGCTCGGACAGGAAGCCTTCCATTTGCTTCACGGTGTTCGAGCGCAAGACGTACATCGGCATGCGCCGGTTTTCGGCCTCCCGCAATGCGCGCGGCTGTTTGCGATAGTAGGATCGCAGCGTCACCAGAACCTCAGCGTCGCCGATCGAGTCGACCAGCACTGCCGGGACCCCAAGGCGCTTGGCTGCCTGACGCAGGCGATTCTTGGCCACGCCATAGGGGTGGATACGGATGGGGGCCAATGGCGTCGCTGGGAGGTGCGGCGGTGTGGGCGAGTAGGGTAGCTCCTCGGTTGCATCCATGGTTGCGGTGGGTAGTGCGGCTTGACGCCGGTAGCCGAAGTCGCCCCGTTGGCCAAAGGCGGCCGGGGCGGGCGCGGATTCGACGTGGATATTGCCTTCGGCGTCGCGATAGCGCAGCTCGGGTGGCAGAGGGCGGCCGCGCAGCAGCGCGTCGACGGAGGCGGCCACATCGCGGTGCACCGCCAGGCGCTCCCGATCCTGGATTTCGATCAGCACATCGAAAGTGGGCGCCGCCCGGCGCTCGAGCACGGTCTTCTGGGTTCCCCTACGGCGGGCTTCTTCGTCGGATAGTGTGACGGATTCGATCCCCCCGATCAGGTCAGAGAGCGTGGGGTTGAGCAGCAGATTCTCGAGGGTGTTGCCATGGGCGGTGCCGATCAACTGGACACCTCGCTCGGCGATGGTCCGGGCCGCGACGGCCTCCAGTTCTCGGCCGATCTCGTCGATCACGATCACCTCGGGGTTGTGGTTTTCGACGGCCTCGATCATCACTTCGTGCTGGAAGGTCGGCTCTCGCACCTGCATGCGGCGGGCGCGCCCGATGGCGGGATGGGGCACGTCGCCGTCCCCGGCGATCTCGTTCGAGGTATCAACGATCACGACCCGCTTGGTCTCGGCCAAGATGCGCGCTGCCTCGCGCAGCATGGTGGTCTTGCCCACGCCGGGACGGCCCAGGAGCAGAACGCTGCTTCCGCTGGTGATGAAGTCCTCGATGATATCGATGGTGCCGAACACCGCCCGGCCAACCCTGCAGGTCAGCCCGACGATATCGCCATGGCGGTTGCGGATGGCGGCGATGCGGTGCAATGTGCGCGGGATGCCGGCGCGGTTGTCGGCGTCGAACTCGCCGATGCGGGTGACCACGTAATCGATGTCGTCGGCGGTGACTTCATCCTCGCTGAGGTTGACCTCTTGGTCGACGTAGCGAGCGGTTGGCACCCGGCCCAGGTCGAGGATCACCTCCAGCAGGTCCTCTGGGCGGTTGATGGCTCGCAGGGCGCGAGTGATCTTGGGCGGCAAGACCCCCAGCAAGTCATCCAGATTATCGGTGATGCGTCTATGAGTCATGAGCTTCGTCTATAGCCAACGCCAGAATGTTTGACGCTATTATAGGTGATTGGGGCGCTGGCTTCCGGCTGGGTCCCCTCCATTCCTGGAAGCGGCCGCAGGGCAGGCCGACGGACGCGGGCGGTCAGGCGCTTAACCATCACGGCCTGATCAAGATAGAGCTGGAATCCCAGCGCCTCCAGCGCCGCAGCGAGTCCGCCTTGATACGAGCGCACGCAGAGGTACAAGGGCCGTGAGGGGCTGGGTGAGAGTCCGGCGAGTGCGCCGGCGATCAGCTCCTCCCGCGATTCGACCGCCGGGTGGATATAGGGCAGGATCCAGGTGCCAGCCGGACCGCGGTGGACATCCAGGAAGGCCATCAACTCGCCCTCGGCCCAGTAGACCAAGCCTTGCCTATCCCTGCCGGGCGGCGGTTCCACCTGCTGCACCAGTGCCGGAACCAGGTTGCGGAAAAGCCCCTGAATGGCGAGGCGGTCCTGCACGGAGGGGTGTCGCCATCCCGGTGCATCCGGGGCCTGCGGGCGCGCACCGGGGCTGTCCAGGCGCCAAAGGCTTTGGCGAGCGTAGATGGCGAAGCTGGCGGCCCGCAAACTTTCGAAGGCAGGTGACTGCTCATCCACCTCAGCGATGAGGGACTGGGCGCCATGCTCACCGGCGAATCGCGCTAGGGCTTCCAGCATCTCGAGCCCCAGCGGCAGCTCGAGCGCCTCGGGCGGCCCGAAGAAGGCCAGGCGCGCCAGGGGGTGATTCTCGAGCAGGAGAAGCTGGGCGACGGCAGAATTGCTGGCCGGTCGGCCGCCGCGGGCAACCAGTGTGCTGATGCTATGCTGGGGGTTGAAGGGATCCAACAGGGCGTTCTGGAGCGCGTTGGCGCCGCGAGTAAAGGCCAATTGGGAATCGAGACAGAGCCCGCGATGCCGGACACGGGCCAGGAGCCCCAGGTCACGCCAGTCGACGGGTCGAATCACGCTCATCTAGCGATCCACAAAGCCCAAGAAGTATCGGTGGAAGCGCGGATCGGACGTGAGTTCCGGGTGGAAGGCAGTGGCGAGCAGGTGTCCTTGGCGGGCGGCCACGATACGCTCATCGTCGGGCAATCGTGCAATCACTTCCACCCCAGGGCCGACCTGCTCGATCCATGGTGCCCGGATGAATACGCCCGGGAAAGGGCGGTCGGGCTCCTCGAGGGCGGGCACGGGTAAGGCGGCCTCGAAGCTGTTCACCTGACGTCCGAAGGCGTTTCGCTCCACGGTGATATCCATCAGGCCCAGCAAGGGCTGCGCCCGGTGGGCGTCGCTCGAGAGGAAGATGGCCCCGGCGCAGGTGCCCCACATGGGGCGCGTGCGGCCGAACTCGCGCAGGGGTTCAATCAGGTCGAATTCACTCGCCAGCTTGCCGATGGTGGTCGATTCGCCGCCGGGGATGATCAAGGCATCCAGGCACTGAAGATCGGCAGGGAGTCGAACCTCGCGCGCCGCGGCGCCAAGGCTGCGGAGCATGGCCGCGTGCTCGGCAAACCCACCTTGAAGCGCCAGCACGCCAACAGTTAAACCAGAGCCTGATTGCGCTTGCCGCTCCAACTTTCCACCTCGATGGCATATACCGCGGTTTGATCAAGTTCGGATTGGGTAATGGGGCGATAATCCGTGCCCGGCTGAAGATCAGGGAAGTATTTCTGAATCAGCCCCTCGAGCGCCCGCCGGCTTTCCTCGGGATCGGTTACGAGGCGGGCGCTGCCAAACGCGATGACGCTCTCGTATTCTGCGCTGAACTCGATTGCTTCGTCGGCTGGCAGCAATCGACCCATGCTTGCCACGCCGTAACAAACGCGCGGATTGGATTCTAGATTGCTGGGTGTACGGCCCTGGCGGGCACCGTGCAGGTAGATGCGGCGGGAGACGGCGTCGTACCAGAAGAGACTGGGTCGCAGGAAAGGTTGCCCCTCGTGGCTGGTGGCCAGGAAGCCGTAGGGGGCCTTCTCGAGGATGCGTTCGATCTCCGCCTTATCGTCGATGGCAAGATCGCGCCGACGCATCTGGGTGCGTTCATCCTGCAGGGACATGAGTTACGGCTCGGGGCCTACCAGCCGCGGACGGCCAGGCGCTCGGCCTCGGGCAATTCGCTTACGCCGATGCCCACCATCGGCTCGCCCAGCCCCTTGCTGATCTCGGCCAGGATCTGGGGGTCGTTGTAGTGCGTGACCGCCTCGACGATAGCCTTGGCGCGGCGGGGCGGGTCGCCGGATTTGAAGATGCCTGATCCGACGAAGACCCCGTCCATACCCAATTGCATCATCATGGCCGCGTCGGCTGGCGTGGCGATGCCGCCGGCGGCGAAGTTGACCACCGGCAAGCGGCCGAGCTCGCGGGTCTCTTTCACCAGTTCGAAGGGTGCGCCGATGGATTTGGCGTAGCTCATCAATTCGTCTTCGGGCATGCCTTGCAGGCGACGGATCTCGCCCAGTACCGCTCGGGCGTGTCGCACGGCTTCCACCACATCGCCCGTGCCGGCCTCGCCCTTGGTGCGGATCATGGCGGCGCCTTCGCCGATCCGGCGCAGGGCTTCGCCCAGGTTGCGGCAGCCGCAGACGAAGGGCACCTTGAAGGCGTGCTTGTTGATGTGGTGCTCCTCGTCGGCCGGGGTGAGCACTTCCGACTCGTCGATGTAATCCACCCCTAGCGCTTCCAAGATTTGGGCCTCGACAAAATGGCCGATGCGGCACTTGGCCATGACCGGGATGGACACTGCGTCCATGATCTCCTGGATCAGAGCGGGATCGCTCATGCGGGCCACGCCGCCTTGGGTACGGATATCGGCGGGAACGCGCTCTAGGGCCATCACGGCCACGGCGCCGGCCTCCTCGGCGATGCGGGCATGTTCGGCGTTGACGACGTCCATGATGACGCCGCCCTTGAGCATTTGTGCCAGACCCTTCTTGACTGTGAAGGTGCCGACTTCTTTGGACATACTAGCCTCCCCAAGCGGGAAAGAATCGTCTTGCATTCTGATTCTACCACGAGCGCCAGGGCCGGTTGGGCTTGGGCAGCATAGAGCCAGGGAGCAGGAGAAGGGCTTGACAGGTCAGGGCTTCGATGCTACAATTAGTACAATCATACAAAGATACAATGAGACAATAGGTACAAAATTACATGTTTGCCGACTTGGATTTTCGCAGCCACGTGCCCATATATGTGCAGTTGGTCGACCGGGTGAAACACCTGGTGGCGACAGGCGTGCTCAAGCCAGGCGACCAACTCCCCACCGTGCGGCAGCTGGCGGCGGAGTTGCGGGTGAACTTCAACACCGTGGCGCGGGCATATCGCATCTTGGACGAGGCGGGTGTGATTTCCACCCAGCAGGGGCGGGGGACGTTCGTCCTGGAGCCCCTGCCCCTGGAGCGGGCTGCGCGTCTGCGTGAGGCGGCGCTCGAAGGGTTGGCGCGAAGCTTCCTGGCCGACGCGGCGCGCATGGGCTTCGTTGCGGACGAAGTTCAAGCCAAGACCGAGGCTTTGCTCGATCGCTGGCGGGAGGAGGGTCGCCCGCCGGGGGAAGAGAACTAGACCGGCCGACAGGCTGGAATCTCAAGATGGGGAGGATCCCATGAGTGCAACACGCAAGCAGCGCGAACTCTTAGAGAAAAATGGACTGCCGGAAAGGGGGACAATCCGGGTCGCGGGCATCGCCCTGATGCTCTGGCTGGTGCTGATGCTGGTCTCAATCGCCGCAGGCTGGCGCATGTATACCCAGGGCATGCGTCCGGGTTGGATTGCGGCGGTTGTGACCGGCCTGAACCTGCTGGGTCTCTATCTCCTGTTCGCCCTCAAGGTCGCCGACCAGTGGGAGAAGGCGGTGGTTCTGCGTTTCGGCCGCTTCATCGGCCTGCGGGGTCCAGGCGTTTTCTGGATGATCCCCATCGTGGACCGCATTCCTGTATGGATCGACCATCGCGTCATGGTGACGCCCTTCCGGGCCGAGAAGACGCTGACCAAGGATACCGTGCCGGTGGATGTCGACGCGGTGCTCTTCTGGCTGGTTTGGGACGCGGAGAAGGCGGCGCTGGAGGTGGAGGATTATCGCGTGGCCATTGCTTGGGCGGCCCAGACTGCCCTGCGGGAGGTGATCGGGCAGATGGATCTGGCGGACATCCTGGTGGGACGGGCCCGCATGGATCAGGATCTGCAGAAGATCATCGACGAGCGAACCACGCCCTGGGGCGTGACGGTGCAGTCGGTCGAAATCCGTGACATCGTCATCCCGCAGGAGCTGGAGGATGCCATGAGTCGGCAAGCCCAGGCCGAGCGCGAGCGCCAGGCGCGGGTCATCCTGGGCGAGTCTGAGAAGCAGATCGCCCAGTCCTTTGCCGACGCCTCGGAGGCCTACAAAGAGAACCCGACGGCCCTGCACCTGCGGGCGATGAACATGCTCTTTGAGGGGCTAAAGGATAAGGGCGCGCTGGTGATCGTCCCGTCAAGCGCCGTGGACACGATGAATCTGGGGGGTCTTACGGGCATGACCTCGCTGGCTGCGGTTGCTGGCACACCTCCGGCGCCGGAAGGGGAGTAGGCGATGTCGGTGCTGGAATATCGGGTCGAGGTGCTGGGGGGTAGCCTGCGCAGCCCTAAGCCGGAAGAGCTGGAGGCGCTGCTCAACCGCGCCGCCGAGGACGGCTGGCGCCTGGAGCAGGTGCTGGGGCTTCATAACAGCCAGCGACTCTTCGTCGTGCTCCGGCGGGGGAGAGGCGAAACCGAGCAAGCGAGCGTCCGTCGACGGCCGAGCTGGGCCGAGGGTTGGGGAATGCGATAGAATCGAGCGGCGGTTTCACGTGAAACATGCGCGCCGCAAGCGATGAGCGCGCCTGGCTGGGGCCGAGTGTCAGGCGCGCTCTGGCCGTAAGGAGACGGATCGAGTGTTAGCCTTCTTTCACTTTCTCAATGCCCTGCTCATGATCCTTCTGCCCCTTGGGTTGGCGATCTACCTCACGCGCCGATTCGGGTTGGATTGGGGTCTGTTTGGCGTCGGGGCGGTTTCGTTCATCAGTTCCCAAGTGCTGCATCTGCCCTTCAACGCCTGGGTCTTGAACCCCTTCCTGGCTTCCCTGGGGTTTGGGGAGGGCAGTGCCCTAGCGCTGGGCGCAGCGCTGCTGGGGCTTTCGGCAGGCGCCTTCGAGGGCCTGACGCGTTACCTGGCTCTGGCGTTCTGGGCTCGCAAGGCGCGCGACTGGAGGCAAGGACTGCTCTTCGGCGCCGGACATGGGGGTGCGGAGGCTATCCTCATCGGCTTGCTGACGCTCTATGGATTCCTGCAGGCGATGGCCTTGCGCAGGGGCGATCTGGCGCAACTCGTCCCGCCGGAGCAATTGGCCCTGGCGCAGGAGCAACTGAAGGCCTACTGGAACATGCCCCCCGGCATGGCGCTCATGGGTGCGCTCGAACGGGTCGGCGCCATGACCCTGCATCTGAGCGCCGCCCTCTTGGTCTTGCTGGCGATTCGCGAGCGCAGGCCCGTCTGGCTGGCGGCGGCAATTGGCTGGCATGCTTTGCTGGATGCGCTGGCGGTCTATGCCTCTCGCCGCTGGGGCGTCTTGCCGGCCGAGGGCATCGTCATGCTGATGGCGTTGGCGAGCCTGGGGATCATCCTGGCTCTGCGCCGGCGTCTGGCACCGCTGGTTCCGGAGAGTGGTCCGAACCCCTTGCCTGGGCCGCCTGAGATCGAAATGGAGGCGGAGGTGCCGGAGCAGGCGGATCTGGAGGATAGCCGCTTCCTGGCGGAATAATCCGATGCGGAGGGTAAAACGTGATTGAGACAAAAGGACTGAGCCGTAGATTCGGGGAGGTCGTGGCGGTCGAGTCGCTTGATCTTTCGGTGGGTGAAGGGGAGATTTTCGGCTTCCTGGGTCCTAACGGGGCCGGCAAGACCACCACCATCCGCATGTTGGGCGGCCTGATCCGGCCGAGCGGGGGCTGGGCCAGGGTGGCTGGCCATGAATTGGGGCGTGAGGATGAGGCCATCCGGCGTGAGGTCGGCATCCTCACCGAGTCTCCCGGCCTTTATGATCGCCTAAGCGCCGAGCGCAACCTTGCCTTCTTCGCCGAACTGTACGAAGTGGAGGATGTGGACAGCCAGGTGGAGCGCTACCTGCGCATGCTGGGTCTGTGGGAGCGGCGATCCGAGCCGGCGGCCACGCTTTCCAAAGGCATGCGCCAGAAGCTAGCGATCGCCCGCGCGCTCCTGCATCAGCCCAAAGTGCTATTCCTGGACGAGCCCACGAGCGGCTTGGACCCGGAAATGGCGCGCCTCGTCCGTTCCTTCATCGCCGAGCTCAAGCAGGAAGGCCGCACGATCTTCCTCTGCACCCACAACCTGGACGAGGCCGATAGGTTGTGTGACCGCATCGCGGTCTTCAACAACCGCATGCTGGCGCTCGATACGCCGGCCGGGCTGCGGAAGCGCCTGTATGGCCGTAGGGTAGTGTTTCATCTGCGTACCATGCAGCCGGCCTTCATCCAGGCCATCGAGCGCCACCCGGGGGTTCAAGGGGTGGAGGCAGTCGATAACAAGCTGGTGATCTCGCTTGAAGACCCTGAGCGGGAGAACCCGGCGCTGATCCGGGCACTGGTGGCGGCCGGGGCCGACATCCAGTTCGTGGGCGAACTCCGGCGGACGCTGGAGGATGTGTACCTGCGCCTGCTCAGGCCGCAGCAAGCGGATGCCTGAGGGACAACTCGCTTTGAATGTGAGGTATGTCATGCGAAAGATACGCACCATCGTCGCGAAAGAGTGGCGAGAGGTCTTTAAGCATCGCTTCGTGCTCTTCACGGTGGTCTTCATGCCACTGATGTTGACGGCCATCCCGCTAGTGATCTTATTCACCATGCAGGGCTCAGGCGACCTGGCAGGATTGGCTCAGACAGACATGCCACCCCGCTTTGCCCGCCTCTGCGAGGGCTTGAGCAGCGAGGCTTGCGCCCAGTACTTCCTGGTGAGCCAGTTCATGCTGTTATTCATGCTCCTGCCGCTGGCGATTCCAGTGACGATCGCATCCTATAGCATCGTGGGCGAGAAGACTACGCGCACGCTGGAGCCCCTGCTGGCGACGCCTATACGGACCTGGGAGTTGCTAGTCGGGAAATCGGCCGCAGCGGCGCTGCCGGCAATTGGCGCCACCTGGCTGGCATTCGGGGTATTTGTGGCGGGGGCGTCGATCGGCGCGCCGGGGATCCTGGTCCGTCTGCTCGACGCTCTGTGGCTCGTGGCTATCTTTGTCGTGGGGCCCTTGCTTGCCGTGGCTGCTGTATGCGTGGCTGTGATGGTCTCCTCGAGAGTCAACGAGCCGCGCGCCGCGGAGCAAATCACGATGCTGATGGTTATCCCGTTGCTGGGCTTGTTCTTCGGCCAGATCTCCGGCCTCATTCTCGTCGATCGAACCCTGGTGCTTTGGATGGCGCTGGGTGTGGGGCTGCTGGATGTGGTGCTGATGGCGCTGGCCATCCAACTCTTCCAGCGCGAGACGATTCTGACGAGGTGGAAATGACTGGGAAGAAATACGCCCTAGGCGCGAGGCTGGCGGCCTTGCTGTTGCTGGCATCCTTGATGCTGGCTCTGACGCCGCAGGCAGCGGCACAGGAGGAGGGCGGGCTCGAGCTGCGGCTGAAGCGCCGCTTTGGCTACGGGGGCGTGGGCGAGATCCAGGGTGCCTTCACCCTGCGGGTGGAGGCGCCCGTGCCATTGCGGCGTGTGACTTATTACCTGGACGGGCAGGTGATGGGGATGGCCGCCGAGGTCCCGTTTGAATTCCGTTTCAGCACGGGCGAGTACGAAACCGGTCTCCATGAGATATGGGCCGAAGGGGTCACGCAGGATGGGCTTACGCTGCGCTCGCAAATCATCCGAGTCAACTTCTTGAGCGCGGAGGAGGCCTGGCGGGCTGGGGCCCGAGTGATGGGGATCTTGCTGGCGGCTGTAGGCGGCCTGAGTGTGGCGGCATGGCTGATCACGCGGGCTCTCGCGAGGGATCGAGGCAATTTCGTGCTCGGCCGCTACGGATTGTCGGGCGGGGCAGTATGCCCGCGCTGCGGCCTGCCCTTCGCCCGGCCGTTCTGGGCGCTGAACATGTTGGTCGGCAAGCTCTCGCGATGTCCGCATTGTGGAAAGTGGTCGATCGTCCCGCGCTCCAGCCAGCAGGCGCTGCAGGAGGCTGAGGCCCGCTATCGTGCCCTGCAAGCGGCGGGTGAAGAGGCGCCAGCCCCGGGGGAAACGGATTGGCGCCGGCTCCTGGAGGAATCCCGCTTCGAGCAGGAGCCCCCTGAGAGGGCGTGACCCGGAGGGGCGCGCGGGGTACAATGAGAGGGGTCAAACGCCGCCGGCCACAGTGGTGGCCGGCTTTCCATGGTGAAGCGGGATGAGTGAAGCACAGCCACCGATTTGCGACTACGAGGGCTCCAGCTATCAGGAGAGTTTCTGGGAGCAGGGCGGGCGCGAATATGAGGATCGCACCGAGGCCATCGCTCTCAAGCGGCTTCTGCCTCGCGATGGGACGAGACTGCTCGAAGTGGGGGCCGGCGCCGGTCGCAATACTCCTCGCTATAACAGCTTTGAGCAAATCGTTCTGCTGGACTACTCTCGGACGCAACTCGAGAAAGCGCAGGCGCGGCTGGGGCTGGACGAGCGCTACGTCTATGTAGCTGGGGATGCCTATCGGCTGCCCTTCGCCCCCTCTTCGTTCGACGCGGCAACCATGATCCGCACCCTGCACCATTTGGTGGATCCCCAGCGAGCGCTCCGCCAGGTGCGGGAGGCTCTCACTCCAGGCGGGGACTTCATCCTCGAATTCGCCAGCAAGCGTCATCTTAAAGCGATCCTGCGCTGGGTGTTGCGGCGCCAGTCTTGGAACCCCTTTGCAGGGGAGACGGTTGAGATCGTCGATCTGAATTTCAACTTCCACCCGCGGCAGATACAGCGCTGGCTGCTGGAGGCCGGCTTCGATCTTGAGCGCCAATTGACGGTCTCACACTTCCGGCTGGACTGGATGAAGCGCAGGGTGCCGCTGGGGGTGTTGGTGGGTTTGGACGCGCTGGCGCAGTGGACGGGCGGGCTCTGGCAACTCACGCCGAGCGTATTCATACGCGCCCGGGCCGTTGGTGAGCGGGCTGCTCCACGCGAAGGGTCCATATGGCGCTGCCCGGTCTGTGGCTCGCTCGATATGGAGGCTTCCGGGAAGGGGCAGGCATGCCGAGGGTGCGGCCGTGTTTGGGGGTTGCAGGATGGCATCTACGACTTCCGCGAACCCTTGACATAAATACTTCTCCTGAGCTGTATCCGCAATTATGTAAAGTGAACCATTTCATGAAACCGGAAGGACCATACCGGCGTATAGCAGATGAAGTGCAGCGCTAGGGCGCTTGCTCGAGGAGGCTCGTATGCAAGGGAAGAGACTGGTCCGGAGCCGCAGCGATCGCATGCTCGGTGGCGTTTGCGGCGGACTGGGTGAATACCTGGGCATCGATCCCACGCTGGTGAGGCTATTCTTTGTCTTGCTCACCTTCGGCGAGGGGATCGGCGTGATGCTGTACCTTCTGCTTTGGCTCCTGATCCCGGCGGAAGGTTCAGAGAGGACCGGATCCATGGAAAAGACCATTCGGGAAGGCGCGGAGGAGATCGCCGAGAGGGCCCGCACGATGAGCGAAGAGATTCATGAAGGAGTTTCGGCGCGAGACGAACGCGTGGCTTGGATCGTGGGCGGAGGCCTGGTAGTGATCGGCTCTCTGCTCCTGCTTGAACGCCTGAACTTGAGCTGGTTAGCGTGGTTTCGGTTGAACCTGTTGTGGCCTCTCCTGCTGGTCGTGGCCGGGGTGGCTTTGTTGGTCCGCCAGGCGCGAGGAGGCTAGGCTTATGTCCCAAACAAGATCAAGGTCGGGTGTGTTGGGCCCGCTGTTGCTCATTGGCCTGGGAATTTACTTTCTCTTCCACAACATGGGCTGGGTGCACATCAGCCTCTGGCAGTTGGCGGCGCGGCTTTGGCCGGTGCTGCTAATCGCCGCAGGCCTGGACCTGGCCCTGGCACGGAGATCGGCCTGGGGCGCCCTTCTGACGGTGGTGCTGGTCACAGCGCTCGTAGCAGGGAGCCTGATGCTGATCGGATCACCTCCCTCAAGCCCCATCGCAGGACAAGCGGTAGAGATCCCGCTCGAAGGCGCCGAGGAGGCGACGGTCTATTTGCGGCCGGAGGTGGGCTGGGTGCGGCTGGTGGGTCTCACGGCGGGAACCCGGGATCTGATCGAAGGCAGGTGTCATCCGCCGTGCGCCATTGAGATTGAGCGTTCAGCCCAGGAGGTTGGACGCCTGGAGGTGAGGCTGGATAGCCGGGGGTGGGAGTCGCTTTCCATCTTGGGTTCTGGCCCCGGCCCTTCCTGGGATCTTGGGCTAAGCGGCGCGATTCCGGTGGAGCTGAGCCTGGAACTCGGGACCGGACGGCTCGAGGTCGACCTGCGGCAGCTAAACATTCATCAAGCCGAAGTGCACAATGGCCTGGGGCAAACGACGATTTGGCTTCCCAGCGCGGATGGCGCGCGCCTGCAGGTTGATGGCGGCATCGGCGATATCCGCCTGAGAATCCCCGAGGGCGTGGGTGTGCGCTTGCGGGCAGATACCGGCATCGGCACGGTCGACCTGCCGGCAGATTTTGAGGCGCGAGATGAGGTCTTCGTCTCGCCCGGCTATGATGCCGCCCGGTCTCACATTGAGGTGTCCGTCGATCTGGGGATCGGCGCGGTGCGCGTGCGCTGAGCGCAGGGGTGTCTTGGGGGCTCCAGCCCCGCCTTTCGCGTCTAAATCAGAGTCTAGGGCCAGAAGTAGCGCACGCCGTAGGTGAGCGTGGTCTCGCCGTTGGCCGGGATGCGGACCCGAAATTCGATGGTGGAGGAATCCAGCTTGGTGTAATCCTCGCTGGCGTGCAGGATCTTCCACTCGCTCCAGCGGAAGAGATGCTCTACAACCCGCACCTCCACACTCTCGTCCTTGTGGTTGCGCAGCGTGATCTCGAATTCCTCCTCGAGGCGCTTGTCGCTGGGACGGCGGAAATCCGTCTGCACGCGCTCCCCGACGATGTCGAAGGCGTCGCCGATGTAAAGGCGCAACGATTCGCCCTTGGGCGTGTGGTCGATACTATCCTCGCCGATGAGCAAGGCCGCTCCGTCGACGTCCTCCTGATAAACCCGTACCCTGCCGCGCGGCAGGTCGGCGTCGACCTCATCGGTGTCGAACTCGAGCATCACCATGACCTTCGGGTTGGAGGCCACGCCGTAGGAAGGATCGGTCTGCGGGTAACCGTAGACGTTGCAGTACCAGTAATTATTGCGACATTGCAGACCGTCATAGACGAAGAACTTCTCAGATGGGACACCATCGACCGAGACGAACTCGATCTGCTTGGTCTCGTTGTCCTTCACCGAGACCGGGCGGGGCACTTCGTAGAGGTGATACTCGAAGAACTCGCGCTGCTCCACCGGCGCAGCCGCGGCGCGCTCCATTTCTTCGAAGGTCATCACGTCCCCCGCGAAGCCCGGCTCGGGCAGTCGTTGCAGGTCGCCGGCGATAAGCTTCAGTTGGGCGTCTTGATAGGAGGTGCCGCTGGTATTGCTCAGCGTGACCCAGCCATCCAGATCCAGCGATTTCTCATCGCTGGCCAGGAGCACCACATAATCCGATTGCCAGGAGAGTCCTCCGGTGAGGTAGGTGATTTCCACATCTTGGGGCCCTCCCCGGTCGGCGAGCAGATGCCAAACCAGCGTGGGCTTAGTGATCAACCCGTCTGGCAGCTCTGGGAAGGAGACTTCCTGGACGTTTCCGCTGATGACTTTGACCTCGCCGCTCTCATCTTGCAAGATGATGCCCCCCTGGACGCTGAGGAGCGTCCCGTCGTATTGGCTGCCGTCCTCGGTGATCACGGAGATCGTCTCGCCCAAGTATTTCTCATATAGAGCGGAAGTGTTCACCAGGTCATACTCATAGTTCTGTTCCAGGACTGCCAGCCCTTCGCCATCGCTGAGCGACTTGAATAGCACACTGGTGGGATCAATCGAGGCGGCGACGTGCGAGAAGGCGATTTCGTTAAAGCCCTCCTGGAAGGTGAAGCGGCGCCGGTCGCGCACAAGCGCGCTGCCCTGGTTGTAGACTGTCAATGCGAGGCTGGTTTCGGCGGCCTCAGTGGGCAACGTGGCCGGGATGGGCGCGGGTGTCTCGGCAAACCAGTTGCAGGCCGCCGCGAGCGTTGAGAGCGCTAGCGTGGCCATCGCGATGCGTGAGCGCAAGCTTTTCATAGTCGATCCTCCTTGCGGATCTTCGATCCTTTGACCTTCAGACGTCCGGCATACTCTTGCGGTTCCCGGTCTCCGCCCTCCATGCCGCGAGTATAATGCCCCGCAGCGTTGGGGAGGATGATATGGCCAACGAGAGCGAAGGACGCCGGTCCTACGAGCGCCGGATGCAACAGGAAGGGCGTTTACCGCCAGGGCAATCGTTGACGCTGAAGTTTCCCGTTTTGCACTACGGGCCCATCCCGCCATTCGACCCTGAGACGTGGGATTTCCGCATCTGGGGCGAGGTTGAGGAGGAACTGCGGTGGACGTGGGATGAATTCCAGCGTCTGCCCAAGACCAAGGTGGTGATGGACATCCATTGTGTCACCAGGTGGAGCAAGTTTGATACCACCTGGGAGGGAGTCTCGCTGAAGCAACTGGTAGAGGCAGGAATCGTGCGGCCGAAGCCCGAGGCAGCGTTTGTGGTTCAGCACTGCGAATACGGCTACACCACGAACACACCCATATCCGTGGCGCTTGCGGACAACTTCTTGCTGGCTACCCATTTCAATGGGGATCCCCTTACACCGGAGCATGGCTTTCCGCTGCGAGGCTTGGTAGGGGCCATACCGGGGCGCAAGGACCTCAAAGACATCTATCTCTGGAAAGGCGGCAAGTGGTTGCGGGGCTTAGAGTTCTTGAAGGAAGATAAGCCGGGCTTCTGGGAGAAGGCCGGTTACCATAATGAGGGGGATATCTGGCGAGAGCAGCGCGTTGCTCGAGGATAAGAACGGAAGGCCTTCAAACTGGGGCTGTCGCAAAAGGGCAGCCCTGGTTGCTTAAAATGGGCGGGGGTGGACGTATAATGCAGGTACGATGGGCCAAGAAGAAGAATATCGCGAACAGCGCGAGCGCATGGTCGATTTGCAGCTCGCCGGGCGCGGCATACGCGATCGGCGCGTGTTGGAGGTCATGCGGACCGTGCCGCGCCATCTCTTCGTGCCACCCGAGCAGCGCCATCTGGCCTACGTCGATGCGCCCCTTCCCATCGGTGAACGGCAGACGATCTCGCAACCCTATATCGTAGCGTTGATGACCGAGCTTCTGGAGTTGCAGGGCCCCGAGGTGGTGCTGGAGATCGGCACCGGGTCGGGCTATCAGGCCGCGATACTCTCGCGCCTGGCCAAGAAGGTCTACACGCTCGAACGCATTGGCGCGCTGGCGGAGCGGGCCCGCAAGACGCTCGAGCAATTGGGCTACGACAACGTGGAGGTCATCCAGACCGATGGCTCAGCCGGCTATCCAGAACATGCACCTTACCAGGCGATCATCGTGACGGCTGCGGCTCCGCGCGTGCCCTCGCCTCTCGAGGAGCAGCTAGATATCGGGGGGCGGCTGGTGATCCCGGTGGGGGCACGTATGGGTCAGATCTTGGAGCGCTGGCGGCGCACCGAAGAAGGTATGACGCGCGAGAAGATGGCGCCGGTTGCATTTGTCCCGCTCATCGGCAATCATGCCTGGTCGGAGGAATCCGGCTCGCGGGGCTGGTGGAGTCTATAGCGCAGGCTTGCCGATCAGGTGGTCAAATAGGCCAGCGCCTCCCCGGCTTCGCCGTCCATGACCAGATCCATCAGGTGGCCATCCGTGGCTGCGTGAATGTCCATTACGCGCACAACCGAAGCCCAAGCCGCCTCCTGCGGGAGAAGATCGGCCAGGACATTCCCACCCTTCTCAAAGAACTCGCGCCTGAACTCGGTGGCCGGGTCGGAGAGGTCCAAGGCCAGGGGGAAAATCTGGGACTCCACGAGATCCTGGAAGAAGTGGGTGCCATGCGAGGGGGCCAGGCCTTCGCCGACATCCACCAGCTCGATCAGGGCGCTGGCGTTGTGGATATCGCCGTAGCCCACGGGCATGCCAGCCTCCGGGCTGCGTGATCCCCAGCGACCTGGTCCCACAAGAATAAAGGTTTGCCCTTCGAGCCGCCGGTTGAGCCTGCCTACCAATTGTGCCAATTGGCTGCGCTCCGAGAGCGTATCCAATGCTTTGTAGGCTTCGGGTGAGATATAGATGACGTAGCGGATGCCAGAGACGGTCCCCTCTGGAACCATCCAGCGGGTGTAGAAGATGCGCCGCTCGGTAGGTATGTCCTCTGGCAACGTTGCCAGCTTGGGATGCAGCCGGCTCTGGGGTCGGCACTGCAATAGATGGATGGTGACCTGCGGCGCCCCAGCGTCTTCTTCGTGGAGCAAGGCCACAAATTCGGTGTCGACCGGCCCGGCATAGGCATCTTCGAGCGTCCTCAGCAACCGTCGCATGTTTTGTGGGAAGCTTGTGCGCCGAAGCAGCCCGTCGAAGGTGATGATCAGGTTCTCCCCCGCCAAATTCGGCGGAAGGCTCACGAGCTCTCGCACCTCGTCCTGCTCGAATCGCTGGACGATGGCCCGCAGCCCAGGGGTCCCCGGCCCGAGTATGTCGCTTGCCGGCAGGGTCTTGAAGGTGTTGGCTTCCAGATGGATAAGGTCAACCAAGCGCTGCGAATAGCGCCGGATCTCGGAGGCTGTGGCCTCGGGGCGCAAGCTCGGATGGCTCAAGGCAACCAGACGGGTATAATCCTGCCCTGCGCGTTCCACGGCGCGCGTGCCCAGGCCATAGACCATCCTCAGGAAGCCCTCTTGCCGATCGATGCGAGGGCTCCAGCGGAATGGGTTATGGGAGAAAGCCACCCCGGCGGCATCGGGCAGGAAGTATGAACCCACGCGCCGGCCCTGCGCATCCTGGATGAGTATGGCCATACGCTCATCGTAGTCGATCAAGCCCACCTTGCGTCGGTACAGGATGACGTCTGGGTTGTAGACGCTGGCGTAGATACGCTTGATGGCCTGCGCCAGATCGGTGAGGTTCTGCTCGGGCGACCCCTGATTCGGGCAAAAGTAACTGTCATACTTGCCGGCGAAGGAAGTGCCGTAGGAATCCTCCAGCAGGCTGGAGGAGCGAACGATCAGGGGCGAGTCCCCCGCACGGTCCAGGAGATGGCGCAACGATTCCAGGATTTCATCCGGGAAGGCGCCGCGAGAGAAGTCCTCCAAAATGGCGGGAAATTCGGCCCGGATCTCGTCCTCGGGTTTGTACTTTTGATTGGCGAAATGGAGCAACCGGTTCAATTGTGCGAATTGGTAGAAGACGTCCGCGCCCAGGAACCAGGACTGGGGGAAGCGCAGGCTGGAAAGCAAGTCGGGGTCCGCGGATTTGCGCAGGATGCACTCGGCGAGCATAAGCCCGGCGGCCTTGCCGCCGATCTTACCCCGGCCGATGCGCCGATTCCGAATGGCCTTCAGATCGGCGATATCGAACCACTCCTTGGCCATGCCAAGATAGGGTAGATGATCGCTGATCATGGCCTTGATCAAGACGACCTTGATTTCCTTCAAGTGGTGCTCAGCGAGCTTCTGTTTGGCTGGCGGCAGGGTCTCGTAGGCCTCGCCATGGGCGAATAGCATATCCCAGGGCGCCAGTTCGGGGTGAATGCTGGGAAGGATCTCCTCCGGCTGCACGCGGCGGGAGAGCACCTCCTTCAAGATTTGCTCGAAGCGCTCGTAGGGCAGGTTATAGGCGAAGTAGAAGTCGGTCAGATTGTCGCGCACGATCGCCGTGCGCTGCCGCCACACGTCGGGAGGCTCCTCGTTCTCGGGGCCGCCAAGCCCCTCCAGGCGCTGGGATTGGACCGCTTTCTCCTGCACTTCGGCTTCGAAGGCCTCGGGCGAGATGACACCGCGCTTGAAGATCTCCTGCCGCATGCGGGCGCGGATATCCGGTGCCAGGATTGGATACTGGCTGAGGGCCAGATAGAGCGTCAGGACCTTTGGAAACGCGGAGGGATCGACCGACATGTTAATGAAGGGAGGCTGGGCAGTGGCGGGCCAAAGGCCTTCTCGGCATCAGCCTGAGAGGGCATTGTAGCCGACGCCTCAACGCCCAAGGTGCATGGGCATGATCACGTGGAGGAAGTCCTCCCGGCCCACCGGGCGCACAACCCCAGGAGAGGAGGGAGAGGTCGTTTCCAGGGCCACGTTGGGAGTATCGATGACGCTGAGCACATCCACAAGGAAGCGCACGTTGAAGGCGATTTCGATCGCCTCGCCTTCCACGGTGGCATCGACGGTAGTCTCGTTCGAGCCAGTTTCGGCTGCCGTGGCCGAGACTTCCACCGTTCCGGGTTCGAGCTCTCCGCCGGGCGTGATCCGCAGCCGGGCCGAATGGGCGGCCTCGCGGGCGAAGATATCAGCCGCCTTGCAGGCCTTGAGGAATGCGCTGGTCGGAAGGATACTGCGAGTGGCATAGTTGGTGGGGACGATGCCGCGGTAGTCCGGGAAAGTGCCGTCGATGAGCTGGGAGACCACTTCCACGTCTTTGGCCCGGAAGATGACCTGGCCGCGGTTAGGCGGGAGAAGCATATGCACCATGTCCTCCTCGCCGTCGAGCACACGGGCGAGCTCGGTGAGCGCCCGGGCGGGGATGATGGCGCGAATCGGCATCGCCTGTGGGGAGGCCAGTTGAGCGGTCCGCACGGAAAGGCGGAAGCCATCGGCGGCGGCGAGGGTCATCTGATCCCCCTCGATTTCGAAGAGCACGCCGGTGAGCACCGGCCTGGCATCATCGGTCGAGGCGGCAAAGCTCACCTGGTGGATCATCGATTTGAGTTCGTCCACTGGAAGCGTCAGCCCATCCTCCAGATCCGCAGGCGGGAGGGGAGGAAATTCCTGGGCGTCGATGCACTTGATGTCATTGTTAAAGGCACCGCAGCGGACATTCAGGCTCTGGTTGCGGATGGTCAAGGCCATGCTGACGGTGTCGTTGGGCAGGGTGTTGACCAGGTCCACGAATGTGCGGGCTGGCACGGTTGTGGAGCCCTCCTCTTCGATTTTGGCACCGATCCAATAGCTGATGCCCAACTCCAGGTTGGTGGCAGAAAGGCGCAGCCGACCGCCATCGGTGGCGAGCAGGATGTTGCTGAGCACGGGGAGCGTGCTGCGCGGGGCGACCGCTCGCGCAACGGTGCTCAAACCGCGGGATAAATTCTCTTGCAAGCAGGAGACCTTCATAAGGGAGCTTTCCTTCGGTTGGGTATGGTGGCATCCAGGTTCTGAAGTATACAACGGACGGGTGCGCCGGACAATGATTGTGGACATTCCCCCCTGCATGGCATACACTTGAACTGCGATGGAAGCGGACAGGCAAGAAATCGAACTCCTGCGGCAGATGGTCGTGCGGCTCTCACGGCTGGTGGAGATCAGCGTGACCCTCAACTCGACCCTCGATCTGGACCGCCTGCTCCAATTCATCGTTAATTCAGCCGCGGATCTGCTAGATAGCGAATCGGCCTCCCTATTGCTTGTGGATGAGCACAGCCAGGATCTGATGATCGCTGCGGCCACGGACATTGAGCCGGACGAGCTTGCGAGCGTGCCCGTCCTCAAAGAGGGCAGCATCGCCGGAACCATCTTGCGTGAGGATCGGCCTCTGATCCTGAACGGCTTGGAGCCGGGCATGCGCGCCTTTGAGGAGATAGAGGAAAGCCTGCGGTTCGAAGTGCGCTCGCTGATCGGGGTTCCGTTGCGCATTCGCGACAGCGTCACCGGCGTGCTGGAAGCTGCCAACAAACGCGTGGGCGTCTTCGATGAGGCCGATCTGCAGACGCTGACCAATGTCGCCTCTCTGGCCGCCGTGGCTATCTACAACGCCCGCCAACTGGAGGCCTTGAACCGGGCCTACGAGGAGCTTGGCAAGCTCGAGAAACTCAAGAGCGATTTCATCGCCATAGCCTCGCATGAACTGCGTACCCCGCTGGGCCTCATCCTGGGTAACGCTGCCCTGCTAAAGGACATGACGGATGAGCGCGTGGGTGAGTATGCCGAGGCGGTCCTCAGCTCGGCGGAGCGGATGCGGGAGTTGGTGGAGGACATGACCTCCATGAATATGATGGAGGCGGGTTTGGCCGAGGTGGCGATGGCGCTCCAGCCGCTGCAGCCGATCGCACAAGCGGCATATGATCAGATCGTGGGATTGGCGAAAGCCAAAGGGCAGAACCTGGAGCTGCGACTCCCCAAGGAACCCATTTTGGCAATGGCCGACCGCCCCAAGCTTGAGGTTGCGTTGACGAACCTGCTCAACAATGCCGTGCGGTTCACGCCGGAGGGCGGCAAGCTATGGCTGGTTCTTGAGCCGCATGGCCGTGAGGCTTGGCTGCGGGTGGGCGATAACGGTATCGGCATCCCGCCGGACCAACTCGACACTGTATTCGATCTCTTCTATCAGGTGGAGGACCACCTCACCCGCCGGCATGGCGGCATGGGCATGGGCCTGGCGATCGTCAAGGCCATCGCCGAGGCACATGGAGGGCGGGTGTGGGTTGAGAGCGAAGGCCCGGGCGCCGGCGCCACGTTTACGCTGGCGCTGCCGCTGGGCTGAGGGCGCCGGCGTCTTGATTCGGGGATCGGCTGGCCGGCGGCCGCCTATTCAGACAAGCGGAAGACCGAATCGCCGCGGCGGACGCGCTGGTCCACTTTGACGGCCACCTCGCTGCCGGCCTCTGCCTCCTCGATGGGCTGATGCTCGATCTGCATCGATCGGACTTCCTGAAGGAAATCCGTGTGTGCCCCGAGGAAGTGCAGCCTATCCCCCAGCTTGATGGGCTCCGAGATCCTGAGTACGGCGACCTGGATCTTGTTGTAGAAGTGAATCACCTCTCCAATGCGCACGCCTTCAGCCATGGGATTGCTCCTTGCCGCTCTGCCTGCCGCTATGTTGATTGTACAACGGGTTCGATGGTCCCCAAACCCTCATTGCGGGCGAGGCCGCCGTTGCACGGGGGGCCGCTAAGCGGAAGACTGTTGGGTCTCGGGGATGAACCGTAGTGTGAGGGCTGAGATCAGAAAAAGCCCAGCGTAAATGGCGAAGATGACCAGGTAGCCAAGGCCTGGGCTAAGGCGATTGAAGAAATCGGCCATTGGGCCACCGATGCCGGCGCCCACAATGCCTGCCCCGGCGCCGGCGAGGTTGGAGATGCCGAGGTACCGCCCGGCTTCCCGGGGCGGGGCGAGGTCGGTTCCAAGGGCCCAGCTTGTCGCCATGAAAACCCCCGAGGCGAGGCCGATGATGCAGCCACTGATGACCACCAGCGGGAAAGATCTCGCCGAGAGCAGCAGGAGCGTACCGGCAAAGGCTCCCAGCCCGGCAGCCCCGACGAGTCGGCGGCGCCCATAGCGGTCGGCTAGGCGGCCGCCACCCAATGCCGAAGGGATCAGGAAGAGCGCCACCACTGCCAGAAGGATGGTCGTGGAGGTGGCGGGATTTGAGACTTTCAGGACATCCGCCAAGTAGAACTGGGCGAAACCCTGGATGGAGCCTACGGCCGCCAGGAAGAGCAGCCGGTTGATCACCCACCAGATGAAGGGCCGCTGTTCGCGGGCGCGCTCGCCGATTCCCACCCAGGCGCCCACGTAGACGCCGGCGAAGATGGCGCCTGCCATCGCGGCCAAGCCGGCCAGCCCCATGATCCCCACCTGGAGTTCGAGATCGAAGGCCCGGGCCGTGAGCGACAGTCCCCCAAAACGGACCAGCCGGACACCGGCCTGGGTGACGCTCACGAAGATGAAGGTCAGGCCGAGCAGGCGGAGTGCTTGCTTGCGGGCGTCGTCGCGCGGTGGAGCCGTGAGCGGCCGTTCCCGCACGCCGACCAGCGTGACCAGCATCGTCAGCGTCAGGGAGCCGCCGATGATGCCCACGGTCAGCCAGACCCGGCCGGCGTCCACGAGCGGGCCAATGAAGATCACCAGCACGGCGGGAAGCAACTCCATGACAGATTTCACGCCCGAGGATAGCCCGCGCTGATGGACAGGCACGAGATCCGGTATCAGGCCTTGAAAGGCGCCTTGTGCCAGGTTGGAGGAGGCCTGTAGCAGGATGATGCCCAGCAGCAGGAGGCCATATGCGCTCGAAAATCCAAGCCGGGCTTGCAGGGTATCATCGAGCGGCGAACCCACCAACAGGGGCGAGGCCCCGATGATCAGCAAGAAGACCAGGTCCAGAAGCGTGCCAGCGGCGATAAAGGGCCTGCGCCGGCCCCAGGGGTGGGTGCTGCGGTCGCTGAGCATCCCTGCCAGTGGTTGGACGAGCATCGCCACGGCCAGACCTACCACCCGCACGGTGGCCAGGTAAGAGTTCTTCTGCTCTTGGGCGACGAAGAGCGCTACCAGATAGGGGAGCAGAACAGGCGTGATGACGCCAGCCGAAACGCTCAGGCCCAAGGCATAGATGTTCATCGCCAGGTGGTCCCACCATCGCAGTGGGGCCGGCATGTCTTGGGCCGTTTGCATCGATCGCCTAGTGGTTAGACTATACGTGATCCGGCTGTGAAAGCCGGTGCACTACAGGCTGAAACTTTCGCCCGGACGGATGACGTGGGGCTCAGCAGAAGTCTCGGCCCTCACGCGGCTGGCCCAGGCTTCGGGATCCTGCTCAATCAACTCCCAAGTGCTGTAATGCACCGGGATGACATGCTTGGGCTGGATGAGCTTTACGGCTCGCAGCGCGTCATCGGGCCCCATGGTGAAATTGTCGCCGATGGGGAGCACGGCCAGGTCGATCCCCTCCTCGCCGATCAGGCGCATATCCCCGAAGAGGCCGGTATCGCAGGCCATGTAGATCTTCTCGCCGTCGGGCACGGTGAGCAGAAAGCCGGCGGGGTTGCCGCCATAGGAGCCATCCGGCAGGGCCGAGCCATGCAGGGCCTGAGTGAGCTTGAGGTAGCCGAAGGGGTGATGGAAGCCGCCGCCGATATGCTGCGCATGGGCCTCGACGCCCTGAGCCTGGAACCAGGAGGCGATCTCGAAATTGCTGATGATCTTGGCGCCGGTGCGCTTGGCGATTTGCTGCGCATCGCCCACATGATCGCTGTGGCCGTGCGAGACCAGGATGAAATCCGCCTGGGCCTCCTCGGGGCGCAAGCTGGCCGAGGGGTTATCGGTCAGGAAGGGATCGACAAGCACGTGGACGCCGGCGATTTCCAGGCCAAAGGCCGCGTGTCCGTACCAGGTGAATCGAAATGACATCGCAATGACCTCCCTGCAACAAGAGACGGAAACCTGCGCGAAGTATAGCGCCCGCCCAAGCCGCCTGTCAAAGCCGGCAATGCAGGGGCTAGTCCTGGTGGAGGATCTCGGCGCGGTTGGCGCGCAGGTCGATGCCCTCGAAGATGGCCACCAGCTTGGAGAGGCGGTCGACCATCTCCTTGCCGCGGCCCAGCTTGGATTCGTCGTTGAAATCGGCCTGGTCGATCACGCTCCGCAGGTCGTTGCCTTCCGCCAGGCGGGCGATGATCTTATTCATCTTGTCGCCGATCTCGGGGTCGCCCTTCAGGCGCACCATGTCGGCGAGGGACTCGCCCTCCGGGGCCTCGATCGTGGCGAAGGGGTCGCCGGCGTATTTATCGGAGACGTACTTGACGAAGAGCAGCGTGAGGACGTAGTCCTTGTATTGGGAAGCGTCCATCCCGCCGCGCAGCTCATCGCAGGATTTCCAGAGGGAGGAGTAGAGTTGGGATTTCTTCAGGGGCATGGGGTCCGCTCCTGGTTAGAGGGTCGAATGCTTCGCCGCCCCATTCTAATCGCTGCGATTTCGGCGTAGCGTGCCGCACATCCGCGCCAGGCGAAGCCTCGGCGATAGGGAGGCATCCCAGCATCATGGCGGGGATGCGGCGTCACGAATGGGTCTCGAGCCGGGCCATTGATGATCGACATGAGCGTACCGATCTGTCCCCCCGGGGGCTTATGCCAAGCGCTTGCGGATGCCCTCGCGGCGGCAAATGAGCCGGTCGCGCCCATGCTGTAGAAGCCGCGCCGGCGGCTGTCAATGCTCCCGGGGTACGGCCGGGGCGAAGGCGGTCAGTTGCATGGCCAACGGGGCATGGGTATCATCTTGGCCTGCCATACATGGGACCTCGTTCAACAGCCGTATGCGGGGAATCCCCCGGGGCAAGCAGGAACCCAAATCGCCATGACGAGCATGATCCTGATCGCACCCTCCACCGCTGGCAAGACGGAGTGCTGCATCGCCCGCATCCGAGAGCTGCGCGCGGATCAGCTTCTCGCTGAGAGCTGGGTCCTGCTCCCGGACCGGTTCCAGACGGCCGCCTTCCGCCGTCGGTTGGCTGCAGCCGGCGGCGGCGTGGGCGTCCACATCGGCACTTTCGGCGACCTGTACCATGCGCTGCTCGCCCGGGCCGGTCGGCCCATCCCTGTAGCATCTGATTCCATCGTCCACGCGCTGATCAAGACGGCCATTCGCGATGCCATGGATCGGGGAGAACTCGCCCATTATGGGCCAATCGCCGAGAAGCCTGGATTCATCCGCACGCTTCGTGACCGTTTCGCCGAGCTGAAGCGCGCCCGCGTCTTCCCGGAAGCGCTTGAGGAGGCCGCCAGGGAGCGCGGCCCGGCGCTGCTTGAATTGGCGCGCCTGTACGCCGCCTACCAGGCCAGGCTTCATGACCTCGGCTGGGCCGACCCGGAGGGGGTGAATTGGCTGGCCGTTGAGGCGCTCGAGCAGCAGCCCGCCCTGGCTGCTGGCATGCGGCTCCTGGTCGTAGACGGCTTTGACTCCTTCAATGGCGCCCAGCTTGCGGCGCTGAAGCTGCTGGACGCCATCCTACCGGAGATGGTCATCACGCTGCCCGGCACGCCGCAGATGGAACGGGCGGCGCACCGGCGCTTCGCCCGCGCGCTGGCCGCGCTCCAAGCTGTCATCCCGGATGCCCAGGTTCGGGCGCTCTCAGATTCTCCGCACCTTCCGGAGGCCCTGGCCCGGCTGGAGCGAGGCCTCTTCGAATCGCCGCCGGAGCGGGCGGCGGGAGAAGGCCGCGTAACGTTCATAGAGGCCAGCACAACGGCTGACGAGGCGCGCGAAGCCCTGCGATGGATCAAAGCCCGCATCGTCCGCGACGACTTGCGGCCCGAGGCATGCGCCCTCGTGACCCCTGATCCCGAGCGGTACCGTCCGCACCTGCGGGAAGCGGGTGCCGAGTTCGGTCTGCCTCTGCGCTTCACCCACGGCGAGGCGCTTGCCTCGGCGCCGGGGGTCGCGGCGCTGCTCGATCTGCTTCAACTGCCTCTGCGCGATTGGCCTCGCCGCCTGACACTGGAAACCCTGCGCACGCCGTACTTCGACCTGACCACCTTCCGACTGGGCCCCCGCGAGGCGGATCTGCTTGAGTTGGTCAGCCGATATGGACAGGTGATCGGCGGCTTGGCCCAGTGGGAGGAGGCGCTGGGCCGGTTGGCACGGATCGAGCGGCCACCACACACGGAGGACGGCGAGAGCCTGGCCCGGCCGGACTTGCCCGCCGGTGACGGCGCGGCCTCCCTCTGGGGCCGCCTGCAGGCTTTCGCGGAACGCCTGGCTCCACCCACTGAGATGCCGATTAGGGATTGGGTGCGCTGGCTGGAAGACCTGCTCGATGAGCTGCGCTTCTTCGAGCGGCAGGAGACGCATCGCGATGAGGCATCGGCGGCCGGATTGCGGGAGACGCTTCGTGCCCTGGTCCTGAGGGATCAGGTGGCCGACCCATCAGCCGGGAATTATGAAGCCTTCCTCAACGAACTGCGCAGCACGCTGGAAGGGACGTACTATCAGGAACGCCATGCGTGGAGCCGCCCCTCGATCCTGGTGCTGCGTGTCTTGGAAGCGCGCGGGCTTCGCTTCAAGGCCGTAGCCGTGCTCGGCCTCTCGGAGGGGCTGTTCCCCGAGGTGGAGCGTGAGGATCCCTTCCTGGATGAGGCCGTTCGATCGGCGCTGGGGCTCGAGCCGCGGCTGGAGCGCGAGCAGGCGGGATTGTTCTACCAGGCTGTCACGCGCGCTGACCGCTTCCTTTTGCTGACCCGTCCCGCACTCGCCGAAGATGGAGAGCGTTGGGATCCCTCTCCCTTCTGGTCTGCCGCCAGGGCGCTCTTCACCGAGGAGCGACTGCGCATCCAGCCAGAGGCGCCCCGGCCGCTGGCCGATGCCGCCTCCCCAGAGGAGATCCTATTCCTGGCCGTCCGCCGGGGAGGCCTGCCCCAGTACTATGCCGATCTCTTGCCGCGCTATAAGCGTCTAAGGCGGGCTCGCGATGTGCTGAACGCCCGATTGACGGATGATGGCCTCAACCGCTTCGAGGGAGAGGCCTCCGCCATCGCCGATCTGCTGGTGGAGCGCTACAGGCACTGGAGTCCCAGTCGCCTGGAAACGTATGGGTCGTGCCCCTATTGGTTCTACGTCGCGCATGCGCTGCAATTGGAGGCGGTAGAGCCGCCCGAGTTGGGCCTGGACCCCAGCCAACTGGGCCTGATCCTGCACGCGATCCTCGAGAGGGCCTACCGGGAGGCGGAGGATCCGCGCGATCCGGAGGCAGTGCTCAAGGTGCTTGAGGAGGCAGCGGCCGCTGAATTTGAAGCCGCTCCCGAGCGCTATGGCTTTCGGCCATCCCCCTTATGGGAAGTGGAGCAAGATCATCTGTTGGAGCGGCTGGCCAAGACGGTGCGTGGGCTTGCGGAGCTCGGGGGAGATTGGACCCCGGTCGCCTTCGAGGTTGTCTTCGGCCGGGAGGGGGCACCGCCGCTGGTGCTGGACCTCGAGGGCCGGCAGGTTCGACTTCACGGCGTCATCGATCGTGTGGATAGAAATGAGGAAAGGCGGCTGCGCATCCTGGATTACAAGACGGGTTCCAGCGGCCTGGCAGCCCAGGATCTGGTCGAGGGGCGCCGTCTGCAGCTCCCGCTGTATGCGCTGGCTGCGCAGGAGGCGCTGGGTATGGGCGAGGCTGTGGAGGGGCTGTATTGGGCCATCTTGTCGGGGCGACCCGGCAGTCTGAAGCTCAGCAAATTCAGCCATAAGAAAGGTTCCTATACCTACCAGGGGCCGGAGGGAGCCGTGCAGCTGGCGAGGGCGCACGTGGGCGGCATCCTGGATGGCGTGCATGCGGGCGCCTTTCGCCCGCAGCCTCCGCCCGGCGGATGTCCCGCCTACTGCCCAGCCGCGGCCTGGTGCTGGAAATATGCATCTGCGGGCTGGTAGCCGGCAGGCCTCCAGCCGAGAAGTGCGACCAGCCAGGACATGGCTCACCCCGCCTGCAGAGGCGAAGAGATGCTGGATCCTATTTCAGTGGAGAAGCTGACAGCGCCATGACGAAGGAGCGCATCGAGTTGAAGGGCGGCCAGAGACGCGCCGTGGAGGTGCGGGGCCGCGACGTGGTGGTCACGGCGGGCGCCGGAAGCGGCAAGACCCGCACCCTGGTGGAGCGCTATCTGGCGCTGCTCGCAGAGGGGCATTCGCCCCGGCAGATCCTGGCCATAACCTTCACCGAAAAGGCGGCCCGCGAGATGCGCAACCGCATCCGTGCGGCCACTCGCGAGCGCGGCGAGGAGGCGGGAGGCCCGGAGAAGCGCAGTTTCTGGCGCGGCATCGAAGCCCAGATGGATGCGGCTCGGATCAGCACCATCCATGCCTTCTGCGCCGAACTGCTGCGCGCACATCCGGCCGAGGCGGGTGTCGATCCGGGTTTCGAAGTCGCCGAGGAGGGGACGGCAGCGCTGCTTCGACGCGAAGCGGTGAAGGAGGCTCTTGCCTGGGCCGTGGCCCAGGAAGAGGTTGCGCCGCTCTTCTCGGCCCTCTCACCGCGTGGCATCGAGGGCGTGCTTTCCTTCCTCCTGGCACGGCGTTTGGACGCGGCGATGATCGTGGGGCAGGGGGCAAGCGGAAGCCAGGCCGGAGAGATGCTAGGGGAGGCTTTATGGGGGTTTGTCGAGGCGCCCGCGGTCGCTCATGGCGTTCAAGAGTTGCGGCGGATGCGCACGGAGGGGGAATTGGAACAGGACGCCGGCGAGAAGCTGGCCGCGCAATTGGCTGGCCTGTTGGACCTCTGGGAAGAGGTCCGGGCGGCCCGCGAGTCTGGCGACTGGGTGACGGCGGCCGAACACCTGTACACGATCAGGCGCGAGTACATGCGCCTTAACATCGGGAAGAAGACCAGTCGCGCTAAGGAACTCCTGCAGGCTCTGCGGCATGCCTACGACGAGCGCGTGAATCTCTGGCTGGGCGGGGCCAGGCCCGCCGATCCGCCGCCGGATCCGACCATAGAAATTCGTTTCGGGCAGGACCTTGGGCGCATGGGTGCCCTGTTTGAGGCGGTCTGTGAATCCTATCGGCGTGCTTTGGATGAGCGGCGGTTGCTCGACTTTGACGACCTAGAGACCGGCGCGCTGATGTTGCTGCAGGACGCCCGCATCCGGAATCGGTGGCGCGAGGGGCTCGCGGCCGTGCTGGTGGACGAGTTCCAGGACACGAATGAGCGCCAGCGCGAAATCGTCGAGGCGCTATGCGAAGGGTCCCCAGGCCGGCTGTTCGTCGTGGGCGACGCCCGCCAGAGCATCTACCGCTTCCGGGGCGCGGACGTCACGGTGTTCCGCAGGATGGGAGAGGCGATCGAGGCCCGCGGGGGTGAGCCGATTGAGCTGGACATCACCTTCCGCGCCCACTCCCAACTGCTGCGTGGGCTGGACCTCCTTCTGCCGGCCGTTATGGGAGAGGAGGGAAACCCCGATGAGCCTTATGTCATTCCTTACACACCCTTGGTTGCAGATCGCCGGGCGCCTCGCAAGGGCGTGGAGCCCCCTTTCATCGAATTCATCTTAGGGGTGGGGGAGAGCGCGGAGGCGGCGCGGCCCCATGCGGCCGAGGCCTTGGTGGCCCGGCTTCTCGAACTCCGCCACGAAGGTCAGATCCAGGGCTGGGGCGACGTGGCCCTGCTCTTCCGGGCATCGACCGGCTTTGCGCCCTATGAGGACGCCCTGGAGGTGATGGGCGTGCCCTACGTGACGGTCGCAGGGCGTGGTTTCTATGAGCGGCCGGAGATCCGGGATGTCCTGAACATCCTCCAGGCGCTTGCCGATCCATGGAACGATCTGGCCATGGCGGGCCTCTTGCGCTCGCCGGCGATGGGCCTGACAGACGCCGCGCTGTACCGGTTGCGCTGGCGTGAAGGCGAGCCGCGGGCCTTCTATCAGGCGCTTGTCGACGGTTTGGATGACCTTGATGAATCCGATCGGCAGAGTGCGATCCGGGCGCGTGAGATCCTGGCGGAATTGCGGCCCCTTGTGGGACGCCTGCCCGTGGGCGAGCTGCTGAAGCGCGTACTGGATCGCACCGACTACCGCGCCGGATTGGCCAGCGCGCATCGCCGGTACTGGCAGAACATCGACAAGCTGCTGGCGGATGCACACGCGAGTGGATTGGTCAATGTGAGTTCTTTCCTGGAATACCTGCAATCCGTGCGTGACATCGGTGTCCGGGAGGGGGAGGCCCCGGTGGAGGCTCAGGGTGCGGTGCGTCTCATGACCGTGCACAAAGCCAAGGGGCTGGAGTTTCCTTTTGTTGTCATCGCCGATGCTTCTCGCCAACCCCGGAGGGGTTCGGAGCCTGCGTACCTGCTGCCTGAAATCGGCCTTACTTTCCGGCCGGACCGGTCCGAGGCGATGCCCCTGGCCTATCGATTCGCGCGCTGGTTGGATGGGAGGCAGTCCGAGGCGGAGGAGAATCGCTTGCTCTATGTGGCCGCCACCCGGGCGCGCGAGAAGCTGATTCTCAGCGGGCACTGTACGCTTGGCTCGAAGGGCGTGAGGACAGAGGGTTGGATGAAGGCTCTGGCCAAGGCCACCGATCTTGATATCGGGAAGCTGATAGGAGAGCCGGCCTGCTGGCACCACCTGTCGCTCGGGGAGGGCGTGGAGATCGCCGCCTGGATGGCTCCCGAGAAGGTGGACGCCGGCCGGGCGTCTGAGGGCGTGCCTGAAAAGATGTGGCCGCATTCGGACGAGCGCTCCCTCTATAAGCCCATCGAAGCTGAGGCGATTGAAACGCTGGACTCGGAGCTGGACGAAGAGCCCGCTCGCGACTGGCGGGCGACGGGGGAGCATGTGCATCCACCGGCTGCTGTGATCGGCCTCATGGTCCATCGAGCCTTGGAGCGCTGGCTGTTTCCGGGTCAGGAGGGCTTCGAGCGCCTCCTGGAGTCGGTGGCCTTGAATGAAGGCATGGTCCAGCCAGCGCAGCGCGCAGCCGCAATCCAGGCGGCGAGCAGGCTGCTCGAGCGCTTTATGCAGCACCCCTTGAAGCTCGAGATCGACGCCGCGGAACCCTGCTATCACGAGCTTCCTTATGTCAGGCCCGTTCCCAGGCGCTCTCCGGATTCGGGGATCATGGATCTCCTCTATCGATTCGAGGGGCAATGGAAGCTGATCGATTTCAAGGCCGATGAATTGCGGGATGAAGACGACCTCATAAGGGCTATTGAAAAGCATCGGCGTCAAATGCAACGCTACGCGGAAGCGGTTTGGTCCCTGCTCGGGGTATCGCCCAGTGTTCAGCTATGCTTTCTGGATGCGATGGGGGAGGTCATGATTAGAGATGTCGGATAGGCATACACGACGCTACGATGCTAGCGCTTTGGGTTGTCGGGCATAACCGCGGCAACCTCGATGAAGAGGGACCAGGGGAGAAGGTCCATGGAAGAGCTTCGGTCTCGATATCGTGGCGCGCTCCTCGGCCTTGCGATCGGGGATGCCTTGGGCACCACCCTGGAGTTCCAGCGCCCCGGCACCTTCGAGCCGATCACCGACATGGTTGGCGGTGGCCCCTTCGGGCTTGAGCCCGGCCAATGGACCGACGACACATCCATGGCTCTTTGCCTGGCAGCCAGCCTGGTAGCGAACGGCGGGTTCGACGCCCGCGACCAGATGGACCGCTATCTCCGATGGTGGCATGAAGGCTATATGAGTTCCACCGGAGAGTGCTTCGATATCGGCCGCACGGTGAGCGCCGCACTGCGGATATACGAACACACCGGGGATCCATTCAGCGGCCCAACCGACAAGCGCACGGCGGGCAACGGCTCCCTCATGCGGCTGGCACCGATCCCGCTCTTCTACTGCCGCGATCCGGAGAGGGCAATCCACTATGCCGCAGAGAGCTCACGCACCACGCACGGGGCGCGCGAAGCTGTGGATGCCTGCCGCTACTTCGCCGGCTTACTTATCGGCGCGCTGCAGGGCCGCTCCAAGGAGGAACTACTCGCCGCGGGTTACTCGCCCCTTCCCGGTCTCTGGGAGCGCCAACCCCTCGCTCCCGCCATCGCCTCCATCGCCGATGGCTCCTTCCAGGAAAGAGAACCGCCCGCCATACGGGGCGGCGGGTACGTGGTCCACTCCTTGGAGGCCGCGCTTTGGGCCTTCCACCGGAGCGAGGATTTCAGGGCTGGCGCGCTGCTGGCGGTCAATCTGGGCGAGGACGCCGACACGACGGGCGCGATATACGGCCAGATCGCAGGCGCCTACTATGGCGAGTCGGGCATCCCAAGCTCTTGGGTTGAGCGTCTCTGCATGCGAGAAGTGATACGCGATCTTGCGGATCGACTCTACGACCGAGCCGCAAGCCTCCTGGAGGGATCTCGGGCGGATTGAAGGCTTGTCAAGGGCAGCGGAAAACCAACCCGAAATCGTTAGTTGAACATTGACCCGCCTCAGCAGGTTCAAAGGCAAAGGCGGTCCTTCTTGACCTCGGGCCCCGCCCTCGCTAGCCTGCATGTCCCCCTAGAATGGTCTCCGGTCCTGCCCATCAAAACCGGCAGGGCGAGGGCTAGTCCTGGTCGAGGATCTCGGCGGCGGGGCTGCGCAGGCCCGTGCGGGGCGGTGTGTGGGCGGCCCGGAAGGCTTCCATGCGATCCGTGATCTGGTT
>CAZQDE010000015.1:0-51563 GCA_964591485.1 uncultured Anaerolineaceae bacterium
CGTATACCTTTTCCGCCCGCTTGTCTAGACCGCAGAGCCTGGGGCGGTGCGCGGCCCCTCTCATCGCCGCGAGGGATGTGCAGGGCCAAATCTAGCAGTTGGCGAGATCCTTCCGCCCAGCGGGCCAGGCAGACAGCGCACGCGAATCGCGAAATGAATCCTTCTCTGCTCCTGGTTGATCATGTGGCGAATGATATCGCCAACCGTTCGGGCGCAGTGTTCGCTAGGGTGGAATTCGAGGTGTTCATCCCTCAGGAGCACCTCCGCCCGCATCATATCGCGCCACATCTTGTCCCAATGATCGAAATACTTCGCCGCGTTTATGCTCCCCCATCCTGGCGATGCACCCAGCGCGCCAGCCCGGACGGCGGGGCATAGGCCTCCATCTGGTCGAGCAGCCGATCGGCCTGGGAGTCGATCACCAAGAGCCGCCGGTGCTCCTGGTAGATGAAGCCTTCCCGACTGGCCACGTCTAGCAATTCCAGCAGCGGATCGAAATATTTCTGCACATTGAGCAACCCAATCGGCTTGGTATGCAAGCCGATCTGGGCCCAGGCGAGAATCTCAAAGAGCTCGTCGAAGGTGCCTAGCCCTCCCGGTAAGGCCACGAATCCATCCGACAATTCGGCCATCTTCGCCTTGCGGGCGTGCATATTCTCCACAACCAGCATCTTCGAAAGGTCGGGGTGCGCCAGGGCGGGCGTGTCGAAAATCTTGGGCATCACACCTACAACCTCGGCCCCGCGCGCCAGGGCCGCATCCGCCACCGCACGCATCATGCCCGTCCCCCCAGCCCCGAACACAAGCCGCCAGCCCCGCGCGGCCACGGCCGCGCCCATCTCCGCCGCAGCCTGCAGATAACCATCATCGCTGCGATCACTCGAACCGCAATACACGCATACCGAGCGGATCGATCCCACCTCACCTCCCTGCGCCTTATGTCTCTGCCAGCTTTACCCGGATGCGGCGTGCCTGCTGCGCTAATTCGTCTTTTCCCGGTACGAGCGGTGGCTGATCATGCATACGCAGGTCACACCCGTCGCCCGCAATACGGGGCAATTTTTTTATTCTATCACGCAGCCCTCTCCCGCCATTTCCCCCTTGACGTCAGCCCCCCCTAGCGGCAGAATGGGTCTCACGCGCCAACCTACACCGAGGTCACCATGCCGCCCTTCTTCCCTATCCTCATCCTCAATGCCCGTCCCGGGGCCGGTAAGAGCGAAGTCATTCATGCTCTCCGTAGCCTCTCCGAGACCGAACGCATCCAGCGCTTCCATGTCGGCCCGATGCACATTCTGGATGACTTCCCTATGCTCTGGACCTGGTTCGAGGAGGACGAGATCCTGGAAAGGGAATTCGGGCGGCCGCGATTGCATACAACCCGGGATGGCTATTTCATCCACGAGGATATGTGGCACCTGCTCATCCGGCGGCTGGCGCTAGAATATGCCAAATGGCGTCGGGACGCAGAGGGGGAGGCCACAGTGATCATCGAGTTCTCCCGCGGCAGCCAGCATGGCGGTTATCGCGCCGCCTATCCCCATCTGGGTCACGAAATCTTGCGCCAAGCGGCGAGTTTGTATATCCAAGTCTCCTTCGAAGAATCGCTTCGCAAGAACCGCCTGCGCTTCAACCCGGAACGCCCCGATAGCACCCTCGAACATGGCTTGACGGACAACAAACTGCGCACGCTCTACGAGCAGGACGATTGGAGCGAGTTTACCGCGGGTGATCCGGAATACTTGCACATCGAGGGGGCCAGGCTTCCGTATGCCGTTTTCGACAACGAAGATGACGTCACCACCCATCCCGGCCCGGAGCTCTTTTCGCGCCTGGAATCGACCCTTGACCGGCTTTGGACGCTCCGGCAGCAATTGGAGCAGATATGAGCACCCCGCTTGGAGATAGCATGCTGCGACACTTTCGTTCTTTGATCGTTGTCCTCTTCGCCCTGCTGATTGTCTCCCCAGCCAGCGCGCAGAACACGCCGATTGCACGGGCGATCCTGTTCTACTCCCCCTCATGTCCGCACTGCCATAAAGTGATCAATGATGTTCTCCCACCACTCGTGCAGAAATACAACAGCACCATGGCATGGGCCTACGCCGAGGAGGGTTTTGACCCAGCGGAGCGCGAAGTCCCGCCCATCATCCATCTCCAGGGTGATGTGCTGCAATTTCTCTTCATAGACACAGCCACCACGGTCGGCGCGAGGCTGTATGAAAACGCCATCGAGCGCTTCCAGATACCCCAGGAGCGCCTGGGAGTCCCCACGCTCATCATCGGCGAGACTGTGCTCGTAGGCAGCCTGGAGATCCCGCAGCAGCTTCCCGGGTTGATCGACGCTGGCTTGGAGCAGGGCGGCCTGGATTGGCCCGACCTACCCAACTTAGAGCCCATCCTCGCTTCGCTTGTCCCCCTGGAGGAGACCAGTCCCCAGGCGACGCCCTCGGCCGAAGTCACCACCGCGCCCACACCCGATGTCCCGGCCGAACCCCTGCCGGATGCCCTGCCGCCGCTGCAATCCCAGACCCTGAGCGTTCGCGAGCGCATCCTGCTCGATCCGGTCGGCAACAGCCTCTCGATCCTCGTTCTGGCGGGGATGCTTGTTAGCCTGATCTACGCCGCCCTCCGCTGGCTGCGCCCCGAAGCCACTTCGAGCCGCCGTCCCGCACCCTGGATGATCCTCGGCCTGCTGGTGCTCGGATTTGCCATCGCCGGCTATCTCAGCTTCGTCGAAACCAGCGGGACGGAGGCCGTCTGCGGGCCCGTCGGGGATTGCAACACGGTCCAGCAGAGCCCCTATGCCCGCTTCCTGGGCATTCCCGTCGGCGTACTTGGCATGGCGGGCTATGCCGCGCTGATCGCTGCATGGGCCATCTCACGCGCGGCCGCCGAGCCCTGGGCCCCGCTCGCTTCGATCGCGTTTCTGGCAATGTCTTTCACTGGAACGGCCTTCTCTACTTACCTTACCTTCCTTGAGCCGTTCGTCATCGGCGCCACCTGCGCCTGGTGCCTATCATCATCTGTCATCATGACAGCCTTGATGCTCCTGGCATTAGGGCCTGCCAAGACAGCCTGGCGTACGCTGAAAGCGGCAGCAACCAAGTAAGCCCTCTAAGGGACCAGCAGGCGGGGCAACCCCCTCGCCATCATCGGCGTCGTTCCGCTCCTGGCCGGTTTGTTCGATGTCTGCATCATCGGGCATTCTTCATGGGCACCCCTCTCCGCGGGACAGAGGTGAGAGCCCATAGGGCCGAGTAGCAGCTGGCCCCAAGCCCACTTGCCACTATGGCCGGACCTCCCGCTTCCTGGGATAGCGCACCTGCTCATCCCGCTCGCCCTGGCGATCTATGGCGGCCTTCACACACTCCTCGCCACAGTGGCCGCCACCATCACTTGGCACAGCAATGACGATGCCTCCCATGATTTGACCAGCGAGGGGCGGTGGTTCCACGCAGACAATGAGCCTGCCGACATCTTCAACACCGTCCGGCGGCGCGAGGCCCTGGACCACTAATCCCGGCCTCCCTCGGAGACCAAGAGCACCTCAGAGCCTGTATACTTGCCAGGAAGCCGCCCATCGCCTGGGCAGTCCTTATCTTCATTCCAAAGAGCCGAGAGGTATTTCTATGGCCAAACAGGGCTACGCCTATATCAAGAAGCTGGAGACGCTGCTAACCGAGATTCCCCCCGATACGATCGTGAGCCGCACCCTGCATGAGGATGACGCCGCGAAGTCGGTCCTCTTTGGTTTCGCGGCCGGGCAGTCACTTTCCGAGCACACCGCTGCCATGCCGGCCATCCTGCATTTCCTTCAAGGTGAGGCCGATTTGAGGCTCGGCGACCAGGCCCTCACAGCCGGCCCCGGGACCTGGGTTCACATGGACGCAAACTTGCCCCACTCCATCACGGCCCGCCGGCCGACGCTGATGCTGCTCCATCTTCTCAAGGCTAAAGGGTAATCCAGGCTAGGCCACCGCCCACCAATCGCGACCTTCCCGCAAGCCGAGGTTCAGCAGCCTTTCGCGGATCAGCGCGCGTGCACCCCTCGATCGGACCGCGGCCAAAACTTTTGCACCTGGATGAGCTTGCAACAACTCTCGCAGTGACTCAGGCGGGTGAATCATCTTGCCGCGCCGGGTGCGTCCGATCTTCTTTTCATCCACGTCCACGAAGGCCAGAATGGGCACACCCTCCAGGAGCAGGTGCTTCGATAGCCGCCGCCCCATCTGCCCGGCCCCCCAGAGGATCACGCCCGCTCCTCCGCTCAGGGGTCCCCGAGCCAAATAATGGGCTTTGGCCCGCAGGAACTGTTCGACAGCGTAACGCGAGTCCTGACGGGTGAGGCGTTGCGGGTGCTCCCGCCAATAGAGCAGCACTTCTGGCACTTTGGCGAAGCGTGCACCCGCCAGGTAGAGCCGAAGCCAGAGATCGTAATCCTCCGGCCAACCGTGATCCTGGTAGCCCCCCACTCGCTCGAGCCACCGCCGGCGCATGCAGACCGAGGGGTGCGCCAGGGGACTCTCGATGAAGATCTCGCGCACGATGGCATCGTGCGTCACCAGCCTGTTGAGCCAATCAAGATAGATGCGGAAGCCCTCCCGCACGTCCTCCTGGGGGAACCCCTCGACCAGCGATCCCACTACCGCGAGATCGGGATGGGCATCTAGGGTTTCCACCTGGCGGGCCAGCCGTTCCGGGTGGGCAAGATCGTCGGCATCCATACGCGCCACGTAGGGTGCCTGGCAATGGGACAGGCCGGCGTTTAGCGCGCCAAGGATGCCTTCATGCGATCTAGCAATCACACGAACGCGGCGGTCGCTCGAAGCCCAATCAGCCAGCTTCGCAGCAGTGTCATCCCGTGATCCGTCATCGACCAAAATGAGCTCCAGACGCTCCAGGCTCTGCTGCAGAATCGATTGGACCGCCTTGTCAACCGTATCCTCCGCATTGTAGCAGGGCATGAGTACTGACACGGCCGGCTGCGCTGTGCTATCATGCTGGGAGCATTCTACTCGGGAGGGATTGGATCTCATGAATCTGAACGGCCTTTCGCTCTCCACGTTGCTTGACAACATTCTATCGTTTCTGCCGCGCCTCGCCCTGGCATTGGCCATCTACATCGCCACCAGGCTGCTTTCGAAGGGCGCCAGCCGTTTCATCCGCCGCAGGTTGGCCGAGCGCAAACTCGAAGATGAGGCCATCATCTTGCTCGACATGCTCGCGCGCTGGGGCATTCTAGCGGCGGGGATCGTGCTCGCTCTCGAGCAATTGGTCCCAGGTCGCCTGTCCACCCTGCTGGCGGGTGTTGGCGTGGCGGGCGTGACGATCGGCTTCGCCCTCCAGGATGTGGCCAAGAATTTCATTGCGGGGATTCTATTGCTGCTCACACGCCCCTTCGAGATCGGCGACGCCATCGAGGTCAAGAGCTATTCCGGGAAGGTCATCGCCATCAATTTGCGCTCAACCGAGATCCGCGAATTCGACGGGCGCTTTGTGATCATCCCCAACGCTGACATCTTCATCAGCCCAATCGTCAACTTCAGCCGCGCCCATCACCGGCGCGTGATCATGAATCTGGGGGTCGCCCGGGACTCGGATCTCAGCAAAGCCGCACAGGTTGCCCTGGAGGCCATTCGTGATGTCCCCGGTCTGATAGCTGACCCTGCACCTCAGCTGGCCTTCGAGTCCATCGGCGATTCGGCCATCACCGGCAAGTTGATCTTCTGGGTGGATACCGAGGCTGCCGGGCTGCTGGATGCCAAGCATACTGCCGTAGAGGCCATCCTGAGCGCCTTCGCACGCGAAGGCATCGAAATGCCCTACCCCACGCAACATATCCTGCTTTCGCAGAACCCTGCTTAATCATCAAGGGACTTCCGGCCCCATCTCCCGCCGGAAGTCCCTGTCATGACCACCATCTCAATAGCTCTACTTAGGCATCACGCCTTTCTCGCCCAGCCGGGGGTCGAGGGCGTCGCGGAGACCGTCGCCCAGCAGATTGAATCCCAGCACGGTCAGCATGATCGCCAACCCGGGGTAGAAGACCAAGTGGGGTGCCGTGAAGACCTGGTTGCGCTCAGTGCCGAGCATCGAGCCCCACTCCGGCGTGGGCGGCTGCGCGCCCAAACCCAGGAATGAGAGTGCTGCCGCGTCCAGGATCGCCGTGGCGATGCCTAGCGTGCCCTGCACGATCAGCGGCGTCACGGCGTTAGGTAGGATGGTGCGAAGGAGGATCCGCATCGGTTTCACACCCACCATGCGGGCAGCCAACACAAAATCATCTTCCTTAACCGATAGCACACTGGCCCGCATGACCCGGGCGTAGGCCGGGATGGACACGATGCCGATGGCCAGCAGGGCGTTCATCAGCCCCGGCCCCAGGACTGCCACAATGGCGATCGCCAGCAGCAGCGCCGGAAACGCCAGCAACACATCCATCACCCGCATGATGATGTTATCGACCGTCCCACCCACGAAGCCGCCGATGGCCCCCAGCAATGAGCCGATCAGAATGGCGAAGCCGACTGTGGTGAAACCAATAAGCAGCGAAAATCGCGAGCCAAAGATGACCCGGCTAAATTGATCGCGCACGTTGCCGTCGATGCCCATGATGTGTTGAGGCCGGTCCGGTGGGCAGCCAAGCAGGTGGATGCAGGGCGCCTCGCGCCGCTTAATGTCCTCAAAGCCGATGAGCACCTGCTCCGGATCGTAGGGCGCGATCCAGGGGGCGAAGACCGCAACCAGAATCAGTGTCCCCAGGATGCCCATGCCAACCAGCGCCGAGCGGCGCCGCAACAGCCGGCCTAGCGCGGTGCGATGGAATTGCTTCGGGCGCATGAGCGCCTCTTGGGCGGCGAGCGATGTATCCTTCAGTGTGTAGCGATTATCCATACCGCCTCTCCATCACTCGAGCCGCACGCGCGGGTCGAGGAAGGTATAGGAAACATCCACCAGCAGATTCAGGCCCACATACCCTGTGGCGATCACCAACGTGAAGGCCTGGATGATGGGGTAGTCGCGGGCGGTGATGGCCTCAAAGAGGATCCGGCCCACTCCGGAAAGGCCGAATATGGTCTCCGTGAGCACCGCGCCGCTGAGCAGCAGCCCCAGCTGCAAACCGACGATGGTCACCACCGGCAGCAAGGCGTTACTCAATGCATGCCTGAGGACCACCAGCCGCTCGGGAACGCCCTTGCCGCGCGCCGTGCGAATGTAATCCAGACCCATGACTTCCAGCAGGCTGGAACGCGTCATACGGGCGATGATGGCCATCGGGATGGTGCTGAGGGCGATCGCCGGCAGCAGTAGGTGCTTGAGGGTGTCCCAGAGCACCTCCCAGTTCTGAGTGAGCAGAGAATTCAAGATATAGAGATTCGCGAAGAACTCCCAGAACTTGAAGCTGGGCGTGCCCTTCTCAAGCGTCCAGCCGAAGACCTCGTAGAACGGCGTGGCGCTTAGGCCGGCCGAAAGCCGACCCGAGGGCGGAAGCCAGAGCGGCGTGTCTTTCAAGACAATGGCGAACAAATACGCCAGCATAAGTCCGAGCCAGAAGACCGGCATCGAAACCCCGACATTAGCCAGGATCATCGTGCCCACATCCACGGGCGAGTTGTGACGGATGGCGGAGATGATTCCCAGGGGGATGCCCACGATGACGGCGAGGCTCAAGGCAAGAATGGTAAGCTCTACGGTGGTAGGCAAACGTTCGACCAAAATAGTCGTCACCGGCCGGGCGAATCGGATCGAGTTTCCCAGGTCGCCCCGCAACACATTCCCCATATAGATAAAGAATTGAACCGGCAAGGGCCGGTCGAGTCCGTGCTCGCGGTTGAAGCGCTCGCAAGTCTCGGGAGAGGCTTTCTCCCCCAGGATGGCCTTGCAGGGTTCCCCGGGGATCAGGCGTACAAGCACGAACACCACCAGCAGGATGCCGAGAAGCACCGGTATGGCAGAGATAAGGCGGCGCAAGATGTAGCGCAGCATGCTTTACCCTCGATGATCTTTCTCATACGAAGGGCAACGCGGGATAGGAAGCCCAGACTGCGACACCCATCCCGCGTTGCCTTGTCGTTACGACAGATGACACGCCCGGTGGGCTTGCTCCTTAGCGCTCAATGAGCCCCCACAGGTAGGAGTAGTACTCCCAGGCGTTGGTATTTCCAACGTGCAGCGGACTGCCGGTGTCGAGACCCATGGTGAAGCTCGCCACGACATCATTTGCATCGAAGGCGGAGCCATCATGGAACTTGACGCCCTGGCGCAGCGCACAGGTCCACACCGTCAGGTCCTCATTGGGCGTGCACTCGGTGGCTAGCGACGGCTTGACATCCGTGCCGCCAACTTCGTACGACATGAGTGCCTCGGTGACCTGCTCGCAGGCCCGCAGCGACTCGCCGTCAGTCTCGTCGGCGCAGAAGAGGCTGATGGGCTCGGCGTTCTGCATCCACACGAAGGTGTCACGTCCTCCGGGGTCCACCACCGCGAAGTATTCGTTGCCCAGCGGGCTGGCGTGGGCACCTTCCACATCCGCCCGGTAGGCGACTGCGGAGGCGCCGTGGGCCACCGGCACCATGGGCACGAACTCGCGGATGGCGTTATTTGCCTCTTCATACAGAGGCCGGGCTTCTTCCGGATCGGCAATCTGCGCCGCCTGCTTGAGCTTCTCGTAGTAGGTGGGCGACTGCTCGCCGAACTGCGGGTTGTCCTTGCTGAAGTGGAAATCGAGGAAGTTTGTCACGTGCGGGTAGTCGGCGTTCCATCCGAGCAGATAGATGCCGTCCAGCCGCCCGGCGGTCGATTCCTCGATGAAGGCGCCCGACTCCATCACCACCACTTCGGCGTCGATATTCAGGTTGGCCTTCAGTTGGGCCTGCAGCTCCTCCGCCACGCGTCCGGGCTCCGGCAGATAGGAGCGGAACACATCGCGATAGAAGATCTTGGTGGAGAAGCCATCCGGATAGCCGGCTTCTGCCAGCAAGGCCTTAGCAGCCTCGGGGTCGAAATCATACCAGGGCTCACCCACGCAGCCATTGGCAACCTGGCAGGGCGTGAAGTGTGTGGCGACTGTCGATCCGGGCGGATAGAAGTTGTCCACAATCCGCTGGCGATCGATGCCCATGGCAATCGCCTTGCGCACGCGAACATCCGTGAAGGGCTCGAAAGTGTTGGTCATGGCGACGTAGAGGATGTTCAGAGATGGGCGATCAATCAGGTTCAGATCCGGGTTGGCCCGAATCGCCTCGAAATCATCCGGCGTGGGGTTGTCGATTCCATCCACCGTTCCGGCTTCAAGCTCCAGGCGGCGGGCTGCACCCTCGCTGTTCCAACGGAAGACGAGCTTATCGGTCACCGCCGGCTCACCCCAGTAGTCCTCGTTGCGGACGAAAGTGATGCTCTCGCCACGGACCCACTCGGCAATCTTGTAGGGGCCGGTACCGATCGGATGATCAAGGCCTTCGGTCGTGCGGGTCTCGTCCCCGGCGGTGGCCTCCAGCCATTCGCTGGGATAGATCGAGAAGACGCTGAAGGCGATCTTCGAGAGGAAGGCCGGATCGGGCTTGCACAGCTCGAAGACTACCGTGAACTCATCGACGGCCTCGATCTTCTTGAAGAACCCACCATAATCGCAGTTGGGCGCTTCGAGCACCATCGGTTCAAAAGGCGCCTCGGGTTCTTCTGGTGCCGGTTCCTCGGTGGCGGCGGGTTCGGGCGCCGCCGGCTCCTCTGCCGTGGGGGTCGCGCCGCCACATGCCGTCAGCAGCATGCTCCCCACCACCAGCAGACTGAGCAATAGAAACAGACTTCGGCGTTTCACTGTTTTCTCCTCCTACATCTACGGTCATACGGGTTGATCTCAAGCATAGGGTGCGAAAACGCATCGTCTCCGGGGCCTCACCTCCTTCCCACTCCGCAAGAATCGCTCGGCCTCACAGGCGAACGCACAGGAGCGCTCAAGCGATTCAGCCCGCATTGTATAACCCCTACCGCAAAGGGTCAACCTTGGTTCAGACGTCTTCTTGCTGCCACTTGCCTGCCTCGCCTGCCCCACTACAATGGGCCCATTCTTGACCGGAGGCCCACCATGGCTCGCTTCCCCTATGCAAAGACCTTCCTGCTCGGATTCGGCTTCTTCGGCATCAGCGTCATCTGGCCCATCTTCAACAACTTCGTGCCCATCTTCCTGGCCGAAATGGGCTTGCGGGCCGCCCTGGTGGGCTTCGTGATGACCTGGGACAACTACCTCAACATGTTTGTCCAACCAATCGTGGGTGAGCGCTCTGATCACACTCGATCCCGCCTCGGCCGCCGCAAGCCCTGGATGCTTGTCGGGGCACCCATCGCTGCGACCGCATTCCTGCTCATCCCCTCACTCCATACTGTGATCGGCATCATGCTCGCTATCCTGCTCACCAACCTGGGCATGGCGCTCTTCCGCTCCCCAACCGTGGCACTCCTGGGCGACCTGTATCCCCCCGAGCAGCGCAGCACGGCCAACGGCGTGATCAACCTAATGGGTGGCGTGGGAGCCATTGTGGCCTTTCTCGGCGGCGGCGCACTGTATGCCTTCGGGCGCATCACCCCTTTCCTCTTCGGAAGCCTGATCCTCCTCGGCGCCATCACGCTGGTCCTGCTCTTCGTGCGTGAGCCCACCGCACCCGCCAACCCTGCATCGAGCGGCCCGCGCCAGGGCCTTCTGCGCAACCTGCGCGAAGTACTCGAGAGCGAGGACCGCTCGGGGTTCTGGATCCTGGCCGCCATTCTATGCTGGTTCTTGGGCTTCAATGCCCTCGAGACCTGGATCTCCTCCTTCGGCAAATTCACGCTGGGCATTGATCCGGGCCGCATGTCGCTGATCACCAGCGGCTTTGCGCTGCTTTTCGTGATCTTCGCCGTCCCCAGCGGCCTGTTCGCCACGCGTTTCGGCCGCAAGCGCACAATCCTCGGTGGTGTCGTGGCGCTGACAGTCCTGATGGCCATGGGCTGGCTTGTACGGGATACCCTGAGTCTGGTGGCACTGCTCGTCGCCGCCGGGATCGCCTGGGCCCTGGTCAACGTGAATTCCCTGCCCATGGTCTATGACGTGGGCGGAGACGCCCGCGTGGGAGCGTTCACCGGCCTCTACTACCTGGCCTCCAACATCGCCGCCGTAGGTGGCCCGCAGGTGGTGGGGTTGCTCATCGATTGGACGGGGGGAAACTACCGGGTAATGTTCCTGTTTTCCGCCATCTTCATGGCTCTCGCCACGCTCTGCATGACCCGCGTGCGCGAGCATCCGCGCCCATCCGCGAGCAGATAGGAGCCTCCGCGCGAAGCGCCCCATCGCTTGCTCCTCAGATAGCTACAGGATATGCCCGACAGCGATTCCGAGCAGCCCGCCCAGCAGGCCTGCTAGCGCGTTGACCGCGTCGTTGCTCACCCAGCGCAACCCCCGGACGAGCCGCGTTGGCCCACCGCAGACATGTTGTGGGTGCTGCTCTGTCTCAACCCCACAGACAGGGCAAGCATAGACGGCCTGCAGGGTGGCGCCCAGCAGACTGTCCACCAGGGATCCTCCTATGCCTGCGCCAAGCCCCGCGATCAGAAGGCGCCCATTCCCCGATAGTGCAGCTGCAGGCAAACCGATCGAGAGCCCGCCGGCCGCTGAGGCCAAGATGCCCAGCATCGTTACCCCGCCCGACGTGCCTGGCGGCACGATCCGGCCGGAAGTGACGAGCCTTGGAGGCTTCTTCGCCAGGACGCCAAGCTCCGTCGCCCAGGTGTCCGCCGTGGCGGCCGCCAAAGCGCCTGTGATTCCCGCCAGCCAGCAGGCCTCGCCGCTCAGCCACAACCCAAGACTGAAGAGCGCCGTCCATCCTCCATTGGCGAGAACCTGGCTTCGATCCCGCCGGCCCCCTTTCTCGAACCGGCGTTGAACGGCTTTCTTCCGGGCCGCTTTCCAGCGTGTGAGCAGGCTACTGGAGAGAAAGAAGGTCACGAGCAGCATGGCTGGGGTCAGCCCGCCCAGGCCGTACACCAGAGCGCCCACAAACACAGCCGCCAGGGCACCGTCCAGCGTGAGCATGCCCGCGGCGTAGGCCCCCGCACTGAGAGCCAGCGCCAGGATCAAACCCAACCCAAGCTTGGCCGCCACCGGATGCCCTGTGGATAACTCCGCCTGAACCTGTGGATATCTTGCATGCAGCTGTGGATACCTCGTGCAAACTCAGGCCGCGGCGAGCAATTGCCAAGCCGCGCCCCAGAACAGCCCGCTCACAAGAATGCTCGCTGCCCATACCGCGTAGGCCAAAGCACGAGTTCCCTCGCGCCGGTAAAGCCACCACCCAAGCGCTAGGTCCGCCAGCCAGCAAAACTCGGCGATCAGCGGGATCAGCAACAGACGAGTTGGAGGGGATGGTGTGACAGGCGCACCCGCCGGATCAAAACCAAAGGGCACCGTCTCCGACAGCCCGGGTATCCGGAAGCCGAGAAATCCCAAGAGCGCAAGCGGCAGCAGCGCGCCCAACAGAATCATGCCCATCGCCCAGGGCTCGCCAAGAATGGCCTCGAAAGTTAGCGTGGGAAGGAGGGAACGTCTGGGAGGGCTCTCGATGGAGCCGAGGCGCAGCGCCCTTTGATAGCCATCCAGGAAAGCCTCTGGGTCGGGGGGAGAGATGATCAGGATGTCTTGATCTGCGAGGATGGCGAGCTGGCCCTCCAACCCCCGTGTGGCATACCAGGAGAACTGCAGGTCATCTCGCGTGATCCGGCCAAGCCTCACACCGGGAAGCGTTATGTGCCGGGGGGTGGGGAGGGATGGAACTTCGGAGGCCGGCCGCACCTCCCGGATCATCGCCAGCGGGATGCGCTCCTCCGCCAATCCCCACCGCAGCCGGAAGGCATTCCGATCGAGTTCGTAGCGAGCCGTGAGCAAGCTCCAGAGGGAATAGAGGACCATTCCGGAAAGCGGGACGCACACCAGCGGAAGCGCAGCCCAAAGCGCCAACCAGGCCGAGAGCCGGCCGGCCGTCAATTGAATCACACCCAGGCCCGTGAGGCCCTGGAGGAGCGTGAGCAATACGGCCCCGCTCAGCAACCCCTTGGCCCTCGGGGGCCGCAGACGAAGCGGCCCGTCAGCCATGCGCCTCAACGCCTGGCAGGCTCAAGGTCGCGGCCCTATCCGGCTGCGGAAGATTCTTTCTGGTAGACGGGCTCATTCCAGTCTCGATAAGCGGGAAGCCGTCCGCGGACGACGTCTTGATAGGCCTGGCGGAGTCGCGCCGTCACCGGGCCCATCTCGCCCGAGCCGATCGGCCGATGATCGACCCGGGTCACGGCCGTCACCTGGGCGGCGGTCCCCGTCAGGAAGAGTTCCTCGCAGAGATAGACTTCCGTACGGTCGATGTGCCGTTCCACCACCTCAAGCCCCAGAAGCTCGCGCGCCAGCGTGATGATAGTGCGGCGGGTGATACCCTCGAGGATGTTGTCCGTTATGGGGGGCGTGACCAGCACTCCATCCCGCAGCATGAACACGTTCTCCGCGCTGCCCTCGGAGATATGGCCCTCGTTTGTGAGCACCAGCGCCTCATCAAATCCGGCCCGCATCGCGTCGGTCTTGATGAGCGCCGAGTTGACATAGGCACCACTGATCTTGCCGCGGGCCGGCACGGCGTTATCATCAATCCGCCGCCAGGAGGAGATGGTGACATGCGCCCGATCGTCGCGATCGACGTAGCGCGTGAAGGGCAGCGCGAAGATGGTGATTTCATCGCGCAGATCGTGGAGGCGCACGCCGATGCCCTCCTCCGCCTTGTAGATCAATGGCCGGATATAGACATCCTCGCGGTATCCCTCCACACGCAGCAATTCGAGGGCGATCTCGATCAAGGACTCGGGCGTGTGGGGGATCTCGGCCAAGATCAACTTGGCCGAGTTGAGCAGCCGGATGAAGTGATCCCGCGGCCGGAAAATGAACAACTGCTCCTCATCAGGGTTCCAATAGGCCCGCACCCCACCGAAGGCCGCGGTCCCGTAATTGAGAGCGTGCGTCGCCACGCCCACCTTGGCCTCGCCGTAAGGAACGATATTGCCTTCGAAATAGGCGTATCCTGGAAGCGCCACAGCTGACCCTCCTCACCCAGGGAACGCGGACCCTTCAAGCGGATGAAGGGCCCGAAGCATAGGCCCATTATACTGCCCGCCGAAACCCGATCCAACCGATCCAGGTAACCATGCCATCCGGCATAGGAATCAAGAAGGCAGGCGGATCAATCACCGCCTGCCTTGCGATGCAACTCGCGCTTGTCCGTTAGGCCTCCCGGAACTCGCCCTCCACCACATCCCCCTCGTCGCCACCTGGGCGCTCCCCCTCGGCTTCCTTCTCCGGCGTCGCCGATTGGGCATACAACTGCTGGCTGAGCGCGTAGCTGGCCTGCTGGACCTCCTCCGTCAGGCGCTTGATCTCCTGGATGTCTTCTCCTTCCATGGCCTTCTTCAAGGCATCGATCTTATTCTGTATCTGTTCGCGGTCCTGGGCCGGGACTTTATCGCCCAACTCACGCAGCGATTTCTCCGCCTGATACGCCAGGGTATCAGCCGTGTTGCGGGCGTCCGCCAGCTCACGGCGCCGGCGGTCCTCGGCCTCATGCTTCTTGGCCTCTTTCACCATGCGCTCCACATCACTCTCGCTCAGGTTGGTGGAGGCCGTGATGGTCACGCTCTGTTCCTTGCCCGTGGCCTTGTCCCTGGCGGTCACGTTCAGGATGCCGTTGGCATCAATATCGAAAGTGACCTCAATCTGCGGGATTCCGCGCGGCGCTGGCGGGATACCCTCCAGCCGGAAGCGGCCCAGAGACATGTTGTCGGCCGCCATCGGACGCTCCCCTTGAAGCACATGGATGTCCACAGCCGTCTGGTTGTCCTCCGCGGTGGAGAAGATCTCGGTTTTCTTGACCGGGATGGTGGTATTGCGCTCGATCAGGGTGGTCATCACACCGCCCAGCGTTTCCACACCCAGCGAAAGCGGCGTGACGTCCAGCAGCAGCACGTCCCGCACCTCGCCCGCCAGGACACCGGCCTGAATGGCCGCGCCCACGGCCACGACCTCGTCCGGGTTCACGCCTTTATGGGGCTCCTTGCCAGTCAGCTCACGCACCAAGTCCTGCACCATGGGCATGCGTGTAGCGCCGCCCACCAGCACCACCTCGTCGACGTCGGTCGCCTTGATATTGGCGTCCTTGAGCACGGCGTTGAAGGGGCCGCGAATACGGTTGAGCAGATCCTCCGTGAGTTGCTCGAACTTGGCCCGCGTGAGCTTCATCTGCAAGTGCTTTGGGCCCGAGGCATCGGCGGTTATGAAGGGCAGGTTGATCTCGGTCTCGGTCACCGTGGAGAGTTCGACCTTGGCCTTCTCGGCCGCTTCCCGCAGACGCTGAAGCGCCTGGCGGTCCTCACGCAGGTCGATGCCTTGCTCCTTCTTGAACTCGTCCGCCACCCAATTGACAATCCGCTGATCCCAGTCGTCTCCGCCCAAGTGCGTGTCCCCATTGGTGGCCTTCACCTCGACCACGCCCTCCCCCACCTCCAGCAGGCTGACGTCGAAGGTGCCGCCACCCAGGTCGAAGACCAGGATGGTTTCATTCTCCTTCTTGTCGAGGCCATAAGCCAGAGCGGCTGCGGTTGGCTCGTTGATGATGCGCATCACTTCCAACCCGGCGATCTTGCCGGCGTCTTTCGTGGCCTGGCGCTGCGAGTCATTGAAGTAGGCAGGCACCGTGATGACAGCCTTGTCGACCGGCTCGCCCAAGTAGGCCTCCGCGTCGCGCTTGAGCTTGCCCAGGATCATGGCCGAGATCTCCTGAGGCGCATATTCCTTGCCGGTGGCAGGAATCTTCACGCGCACGTCGTTGGCGGGCCCTTTCACCACCTCATAGGAGACCATCTTGCGCTCGACATCGGTTTCATCGAAGCGACGCCCGATGAAGCGCTTGATGGAGTAGACTGTGTTCTCGGAGTTTACGATCGCCTGGCGCTTGGCAGTCTGCCCCACCAGACGCTCCCCGCTTTTCGTGAAGGCGACCACCGAGGGACACAGACGCCCACCCTCCGCGGTGGGGATCACCGTTGGCTCGCCGCCCTCCATGACAGCCACCACGCTGTTCGTGGTGCCCAAGTCAATTCCAATAATCTTCGCCATCGTCATTCACCTCACAGGCACAAACGTATTTTGCCACCCCATCATAGGGCAGGCGCGCAAGAGGATTGTTAACATCGCATTGGATTGAGATCAGCGCCCGATCCGCGACCCGAAGATCGCGGTATGATGCCATTGAACTCGGTAGGACAAGAGGAGCAGCGATGACCCCATGGCGGCAATGGGTCCTTCAAAGGGACGAGTTCTTCCGCATGAGCCCGCACAGCCCTCTGACACCGGAACAGAAGCGGCATTTTGAAGGACTGAAGTATTTTCCCGAGAATCCGAGCCTACGCCTGGAGTTGAAACCCGAATGGATGCCCGAGGGGGATTGGGTCCAGATACAAACCAACACCGGCCAGGTCCAATCCTACGAACGTTATGCTCGCGTGCGGTTCGAGGTCGACGGCGAGCCCGCCGAGCTGACCATCTTCCGCAACGAGCATGGTCTATTTCTGCCCTTTGCCGATGCGCTTGCCGGGGTGGAAACGTACGGAGCAGGCCGCTATATGGATCCGGAGGAGTTGCCAGACGGGCGCCTGCGGGTGGATTTCAACTACGCCTACAATCCCTACTGCGCCTACAACGAGAACTGGTCCTGTCCGCTGACACCTGCCGAGAACCGGGTCCAAGTGCCAATCCGGGCCGGTGAGCGCATCTTCGAAGAGCGCTAACGAAACCCAGGGGAATACCTCCGCTAGCCTGGCCGGAGGCTGCTTCTGCGGTACTCGTCGAGCGCTTGCAGCATCAAGAACTGCAGGCCTGCGGTGACCACGGTCGAGAATTGCTCAAAATAGAAGACCAGCAGATTCACCACCGCGAGTGCGAAGGTCAGGCCAAGCACACCCACACGCACGCCCAGCCCGTCCCGGCCGGCCAGGAGCATGCAGACCGAGCTCAGCAACAGCGCCCCCACGATCCCCTCGGCCGCCAGCCGAACGCCGAACCAGATCAGCTCCCCGTGGCCTGCCACGCGTCCCGAAATCACCAGCTCAGCCAGTTTTGCCTCCAGGAAGAGCGGATCCCGTGACCTGAGGAGCAGCACCAGCAGGCTCCAGACCGCCCAGCCTCCCAGGGCCATCAACCCGCCCACAACCACCGCCTTCAACCGTGGCGGCGTGAGATGCCTCTGCCTCCATGCCGTGAAGTGGGCGAAGGCCGATTCGACCCTTCCCAACCGTTCTGGTACGACATTCAGGCTCTCGGCATCCATGAAATTCAACAGGCTTGCGGCCAGATCTCTCCGCTCCTGCGTTCCGGCATGCTCGAGCACCCAGGTCAGACGCGCTCGCAGCTCGTCTTTTTCCTCGGGATTCAAATCCTGGTCGAGAACCTCTTCCAAGCCCTCCAGGGCCTGGTAGAGTTCGGTTCTGGCATCCCGCCGCCGCGGCCGTCTGACCTGCGAGTAGATAAGGGCCGTGAGCAAGAAGAACGCGTAGACAATCGGGGCCGCCGCCGGATGGAAGTAGTCGTTGCTGGCAGTAATGAACTTTCCGACCTCATCGATGAACAGTCCCACGCCAGCTCCTGCCAGGATGGAAGTCCATAGCAATGCCTTGCGGTGCACGAAGAGCAAGGGTATGAGGGCGGCTCCGAAGAGCAGCAGGCCGCCCCAGAGCACATGGGCAATGTGAATTGCCCCGGAGCCGAGCTGCGGGTAGCCCGTGAGCTCCAGGAACAGTCGCGTGGCCATCACCGTCAGGCCAAAACTGATCAGGGTATTGCGCAGATATGCAGCTGCTCGCGTCCGCCGCACCCATCGCAAGGAAGCGCCCATCATGCGCCCTCCCGCGCGGGCAAGCCCCTTCCGGGAACAAGCGAGGCGAGCCCGGCGGCCGCCAATAGAGCCATCAAAGAACCAAAGAGGAAAGGAGCGCCTTGGCCGAACCCTCCCCAGCCACCCAGGCCCTGCCACAGTACCCCTGCGATCAGGCTCGCTGGCAGCGCGGTGAGCCCTACTGCTGTGTGGAGCGCGCCGTACGCCGTGCCGCGTTTCTCGGCCGGCACCAGGTCAGCGACATAGGCGCGAGCCACCCCCTCGGTCAGGCCGTAATACACCCCATAGAGCAACATGAGAACCCAGGCTTGCCAACCAGCCTGTGCTCTCCAAAATCCCATGTACACCAATGCGTAGAACAACCAGCCCCCGACAAGGAGACGCTTGCGGCCCACGCGGTCCGACAAGACCCCGGCCGGGATGGAGACCAAGGCGTATACCAGATTGAAACTGAGCATCATACCCAGAACCCCCAGAACCGAAAGACCCGCCACTCTTGCCCTCAAGATGAGGAACGCATCCGAGGAGTTCCCCAACGTGAAGATCACCATGAGCAGCAAATACCGGCGGAATTCTCGACCAAGCCGAGCCTCGCTCTCTGCAGCTTGACTGCCTGGCGCTTGCGCCGCCTCTAAGATTCTTGTCCGGCGCACCTCGCGCACCCCCAGCGACAGGATCAAAACTGCCAGGGCAGCCGGAATGACACTCGCCACGACCACGCCTTGAAAGGCCCGCCGCGAAAGCTCTCCCGTCGCCCCGCCCGAACTGGCCAGGATGACCATGGCCGCGGCTATGCCCACTACTGCACCAGCCGTATCCCCTGCCCGATGCAAGCCAAAAGCGATGCCGCGCGACTCTTCATCCACGCTATCGGCGACCAGTGCATCGCGTGGGGCGGTTCGCAATCCCTTGCCCACTCGATCGGCGAAACGGATCGCAAGAACGCCCGGCCACGATGCGGCCAGATAAAGAAAGGGTTTGGCGACCGTCGAAACGGCATAGCCAAGAACCGCCAGCGGTTTCCGTGCCCCCAGCCGGTCCGATAGCCAGCCCGACACCATCTTGAGCAGGCTGGCGGCCGCATCTGCCAGGCCCTCAATGAGCCCGATGAACGCCGTTCGGACGCCCAAGACGCTGAACAGGAAAATCGGCAGCAGATTGAACAGCATCTCGGATGAGATATCCGTGAGGAAGCTGGTCAAGGTCACGGCCCAGACATTGCGCGGTAGTTTCGAAAGGTCTCTCGCCGCCCCTGCCTCTCGGCCCGGCGATTGGGATGTTTCCTTCATGGGAATCTCACCTCCTGCCCCAACTCGTCCGTGCGCACCTCGATCAGGCGTTCGCCATAGCGTAGGAGAATGCGCCATCCGGATATCTGTTCTCTTTCGCAGATCTCGCCTTGGTTGCCAACGCCCAGGCAGGTGTCGGGCCAGAAGCTTGGCTCGAACTCCGTCGCCTCCAAATCTTGTGGGTCGAGGCCCAGGCGATCGGCGGCGGCCTTTCTTGCGGCCGTCACCGCAGGCGGGTACGGCTCGCCCAGGCCCGGCTCGACGCCCACCCGATCACCAAATAAGGCATCGAAGATTAGAACCAGCCCTCCATCGTTCCCCTCATAGGCCACGACCAGAGAGCCTCCCGCCCATACCTTCGCGCCGTCGGCCCAGGGCCGCCCGGCGGCCGGGCGATCCATAATCGAACGCATGTAGGCTTCTCGTTCCTCCGGCGTTCCGAACGCGAAGACACGCGCTTGCTCCTCGCCAATCGTGAGCGCGTACGGGCGCGAGCTCACGGGGGCGGCGTATGCCAGTGCCTCCACGGATGCCTCCTGGCCCATCGCCCCGAGCGCCGCGACCAGCTCAGGGAGGTCATCCGGGGGCTTGAGAGTCGGTGGACCCGGCCGGCAGCCCGCCAGCGCCATCGCTCCCAGCAGGAGCCAGGCCGCCGCCTGGCTTAGCGCCCCTCTTGGCTCGCTCTTCATATCCGAATTACCCTCACGATCCTACGGCCCGCGGTCGCGGCTGAGAATAGCACAGCGGCGCAAGTGGCGCCGGGTCGCTTGACAAGTCGAAGACGTTTCTCTAGCCTTGACGTAGCATTGGATGCCGCGCGCGATGCCCAGGAGGCCATCATGGCGCAAGAGGCCTATATCGTCGCTGCCGTCCGCACCCCCATCGGCGTTGGCAAGCCCGGGAAGGGTGCGCTTTACCCGATCGCGCCGATCGACTTGGCCACGCACGTCCTGCGGGAGGCCATCCGCCGGACCGGTGTGCCAGCAGCTGAGGTTGAGGATGTGATCCTCGGCTGCGTCACACCCATCGGCGATCAAGGAGCCAACATCGCCCGCCTGGCGGCCCTCAAGGCGGGCTTCCCCGCCCATGTGCCTGGTGTGCAACTCAACCGCATGTGCGGCTCCGGCCAGCAAGCAGTGCATTTCGCCGCCCAGGCCATCCTCGCAGGCGACATGGACCTGATCCTCGCCGGGGGCATCGAGATGATGTCCCACCAGCCCATCGGCGCCGATTGGCCCGAAGCATGGCCAAAGGACTTCCCCTACCGCCTGATCCATCAGGGCATCAGCGCCGAATTGATGGCCGAAAAGTGGGAGCTCTCCCGGGATCAGCTGGATGACTACGCCTTCCATAGCCACCAGAAGGCAGCCACCGCCATTCGCGCAGGGTTGCAGGCCCCGCAGCTCGCCCCTGTCCCCATTCCGGATGGTCAGAAGGGTGAGCTGCTGCTGGAGCACGATGAGGGCGTCCGCATGAATCCCAATCGCGAAAAGATGGCGACGCTGCCACCGGCTTTCAAAGAGGGTGGCGTCATCACCGCCGGCAACAGCAGCCAGATCAGCGATGGCGCCGCGGCTCTCCTGCTGGCGTCTGAACGAGCGCTCAAGCGGCATGGGCTCAAACCGCTGGCGCGGCTGGTCGCCCGCGCCGTGGTCGGATCCGATCCCTTCCTGATGCTCGACGGTCCTATCCCGGCCACCCGCAAAGTCCTCCAACAGGCGGGGCTAGCGCTGGATTCGATGGATGTGATCGAGATCAACGAGGCCTTCGCCTCGGTGGTCTTAGCTTGGATGATGGAATTAGAACCCGACCCGCAGGTCGTCAACCCCCATGGCGGGGCCATCGCCCACGGCCATCCGCTGGGTGCCACGGGCGCCATCCTGATGACCAAGCTGGTGCATGAACTTCCCCTCTTCGAGGGGCGTTACGGCCTCCAGGTCATGTGCATCGGCCACGGGATGGCAACGGCGACCATCCTCGAGCGGCTCTAGGGTGGCAGACGCCTCAGAAGCCCAGAAGAAGCGTGAGCCCGCCTCCAACCAGGCCGGCCACGCTCAGCGCGCCGAAGGCCCGCAGGGCCGCAACCCGAAGCCGCTGTGATCCGACACTCACGGCCATCACGCCTTTGGCAATCGTATTCACCACCGTCGCCAGAATGATGGCGTTGGCGGCCACCTGTGGCTCCAACCCGCCCTGTGCAGCCAGGTCCGCCGCGCTTAGGGTGATCGAGTCCACATCGGTCAGACCGCTGAGCAGGCTGGCAACATAGACCCCTGCGGAACCGAAATACTCATTGGCGGCGCGCACGGCCACAAGTACCACGGCGAAAATCAACCCGAAGGAGATCGCTGCCTGAAGGCGAAGCGGGTTGCTCACCTTCACCGGCGCCAATTCACTCTTCCGCTCGAGGCGTGTCTGCCGCCAGAGCTGATAAACAAACACAAGCCCGGCTCCGAGCATCATACCCAGTGGCAGGGCGACCTTCCCCAGCAAGGCCGGGTTCACAACTGCCACCTCCACCATCACCCGCGGGTACATCATGCTCGAGGCCAGCAGGATCCCGAGCAGCAGCACCCTCGAGAGCGCCTCGGTGACCTTGCTGCGACTGGCAAGACTGATCGTCGTCGCCGTGCTGCTCACAAGGCCGCCCAGCAGGCCGGTCACGCCAATCCCCCGGTGCGCGCCGAAGACCTTCATCAGCACATAGCCCAGAAAGCCGATTCCGGAGACGAACACCACAAGGAGCCATATCTGGAAGGGGTTGAGCACACCGAAGGGGCCGAATCCACGGTTAGGCAACAGGGGCAGAATCACCGCCGTGATCAGCGCGAACTCGAGCGTGGCCCGCAAATCCTGCGGGCTCATGCGCCGCGCCAGATCGTGGAGCCCAGGCTTCAACGCCAGGATCAAGGCCGTGATGACCCCCAGCGCGGCCGACACCGCTGGCCTGTCCCAGATCATCAGGGCGCCCAGCAGGGGTACCAGCAGCGCAGCCACCTCGGTGGTGATGCCCTCCTCCTCTCCCTTCAAGGCGGATGCGAGGTTGCTCATCCATAGCAGGAGGATCAGCCCCAGATAGACACCCAGAAAGATCAGGAAGCCGAATTGCTGCGTCAAATAGGCCGCCACCGCGCCCAGAAGGGACATCAGTGCGAAGGTTCGGATCCCTCCAAACTCCTGCTCCCCGCTGCGCTGCTGGACAAACTCCCGCTCCAGCCCGATGAGCGCTCCGATCAGCAGGGCAGCTGCGAACCGCCACCATGGCTCCAGGTTGATCCAAGCAGTCATATCGTCATCCCCTTCCGGCCCGCACAACCCCCGTCTGGGAAAGGCTCGCCAAGTATACTCTAGGCGTCGGAATGAACCCGCGGCATCCTCAGGGAGGGAAGCTCATGATCAAGATCGCTGCCATCCAATTCGACTCCCAGATTCTCGCTGTCGAGCAGAACCTTGAGCGTATTGAGAAACTGGCCACCCAGGCCGCTGGCAACGGTGCCAGATTGCTGGTCTTTCCGGAATGCGCCATCACGGGCTATGGCCTTTCGCCCGAAGAGGCTGGGGCGCTTGCCGAGCCCGTGCCCGGCAAGCATGCCGAAAGGCTCGAAGTCTTATGCTCCCGGCTGAATATATACCTGATGGCCGGAACCCTCGAGCGTGGCCAGGATGGTTCACTCTACAATTGTGCCTTGCTGGCAGGTCCCCAGGGGCTCGTGGGTCATTACCGCAAAACGCATCTGCCACACCTGGGTGTGGACCGCTACCTGAAACCCGGGCCGGCGCTGCCGCCCCCCGTCCAGACCGAAATCGGCCGCCTGGGAACCCTCATCTGCTACGACCTGCGCTTCCCCGAACCAGCTCGCTGCCTGGCCCTGCAAGGCGCCCAGGTGGTCCTGCTCTCCACCGCATGGCCGCGCGCCGCCACGCTCTATACGGAGTTTGTGGCCCGCGCCCGCGCCGCCGAGAACCGGGTCTTCCTGGTCGCAGCCAACCGATGCGGCGAGGAGCGCGGAACCCAGTACCTGGGTCGCAGCTTGATTGTGGATCCGGAGGGGCGCGTCCTAGCAGAGGCGAGTGAGAACCAAGAAACCATTCTTTACGCCGAGATCGATCCCGCCCGCGCTGACACCAAGCACCTGATCTTCGAGCCCGGCATCTATGAGCTGAACACCTTTGGTGATCGCCGCCCGGACCTCTACCGGGCGCTATGCGAGTAAACCGCCTGTGACAGCCTGATAGAATTTTGCAGCTCCAAATTGCCGTCAATCGGCATAAGCCTCTAATGAACAAGATCACCAAAGAAGCTGTTGGTGGATGCGGGCGTGGATCGCGGCGACTTCAACCTGCGAATCCCCTCCGTGCCGGAGGAGGCGAATGTCGCTGAGGCGGTGAGACTGGCGTTTGAGTTCGGTGCCGTCGCCTATTGATTATCGAAGGCCTCATTCTAGGACCCAAATTCAATGCGAAGGGCCGCCCTCATCGGTGCGACCCTTATTCTCCACCTGGAGTCTAGGGGTTGCGGCGCCGATTGCGCCTCAGTCCCGCCAGCATCTTGGTCGCTTCGGCCACCAGCGCCGGCACAAGCAGCAAGGGCAGCACCACCCGCCACTCCCGCCAGCCAAGCGGCATGGTATCAAAGATTGGCTGCAAGAAGGGAATGTAAATCACCGCGAGAAGCAGCAGCATTGAGGAGACCACGGCATAAAACATCCAGCGGTTCGTGAAGAGCCCTAGGCGATGAAGCGGGGCACTCTCGGAGCGGGCGGTGAACGCTCGCAGCAACTCCGAGAAGGAGAGCGTCGCGAAGGCCATCGTTTCGGCCTCCTTCGCCACGCCGGGCAGCAACCGCAAGCCCAGCAGGTAAGCACCCAGCGTGACGCCGGCGATGGCCACCGTCTGAACGCCGATCTTCGCGCGCATCGACCGGTTGATCACGGGCTCATCCGGCGGGCGGGGGCGCTGCTTCATGATATCCGGCTCGGCGGTTTCCAAGCCCAGGGCCAACGCCGGCGCGCCATCCGTAATCAGATTCAACCAGAGCAACTGGATGGCGGTCAGCGGCGACGGCAGGCCGGCCAGGATCGCCAAGAAGATGACTGCAATCTCCGCCAGATTGCAGGATAGCAGGTAGAAGACGAACTTGCGGATGTTGGCGTAGATGATGCGGCCCTGCTCCACCGCCGCGACGATGCTGGCGTAGTTGTCGTCGGTCAGCACCATATCGGCCGTCTCCTTGGCAACGTCCGTGCCGGTGATTCCCATCGCCACGCCGATATCCGCCCGCTTCAGCGCCGGAGCGTCGTTCACGCCATCGCCCGTCATGGCCACGATCTCGCCCCGCCGCTTGAGCGCATCCACGATGCGCACTTTATGCTCCGGGGACACCCGGGCGAAGACATCGACGCGCGGCACCCTCTCGCTCAATTCCTCATCGTTCAGCGATTCCAACTCTGACCCCGTGAGCACGCCGTGGCCTGGCATGAGCAGGCCGATCTCCTCCGCGATCTTCTCCGCCGTATCGGGATAGTCGCCGGTGATCATGATCGTGCGGATGCCCGCCTCCCTGGCGGTGGCGATGGCTTCACCCACCTCTTCCCGGGGAGGATCGATCATCCCCAGCAACCCGACGAAGACGAAGTCCCTCTCAACCGTCTCGGGCGTGGCCTCGTCCGGCACATCCGGCTCCACCCGATAAGCCACAGCGATCACCCGCAGTGCGTTTCGCGCCATGGAGGCGTTGGCCTCCATGATGCGTTCCCTGGCCGGCTCCGTGAGCGGCGCTGTACTATCATCCATGCGCTGCACCTGGGTGCAGAGGTCCAGCACCACATCCGGTGCGCCCTTGATGGCTGCAATCTCCCACTCGCGCATCTCATCATCATAGAAGGGGCTGGGATCTTCCGCGACGGGCGCCAGGATCTTATGGATGGTCGTCATCCGCTTGCGGGTCGAATCGAAGGGGATCTCGTCGATGCGCGGGTAGGCACGCTCGAGCTTCTCTCGGATGGCGCCAGCCTTGGCGGCCGCGATCAGCAAGGCGGTCTCTGTGGGGTCACCCACCGCCCGCAAAGCCTCGCGCCCATCCTCGCTAGCGACTTCCTCCAACACGGCATCGTTGGCAAGCGCCGCCACCCAGAGCGCGGTCGTGGCCGCCGGGTAGCTCTGTAAATCCGCTACCACGCCGTCAATTCGGAAATCGCCTTCGGGCACATGTCCACTGCCCGTCACCTCGAACGTGACCCCGTCCACCCACATGCGTGTCACGGTCATCTGGTTCTTGGTGAGCGTCCCGGTCTTGTCGGAGCAGATCACGGTGGTCGAGCCCAGGGTCTCAACCGAGGCCAGTCGCCGGATCAGCGCATGACGGGCGATCATCTCGCGCATGCCGAGGGCCAGCGTGATCGTCACCACCGCCGGCAACCCCTCGGGCACCGCCGCCACGGCCAGGCTCACCGCAACCAGGAACATATCCAGCGGATCCACGCCTTGCAGCCAGCCAACGCCAAACACCAGCCCACAGACCGCCAAGGCAGCCCACCCCAGAACCCGCCCGAGCTGGTTGAGCTTCACCTGCAGCGGCGTGGGCTCCTCGTGCACCGACTGGATCATGGCCGCAATCATCCCGATCTGGGTGCGCATGCCGGTGCTTACCACCACGCCCTTACCTCGACCGTAGGTCACCAGCGTGCCGCTGAAGGCCGTGTTGCGACGGTCGCCCAGCGCCTGGTCCTGCGTCAGCACCAGGCGGGCTTCCTTCGCCACCGGCACGGATTCGCCCGTCAGCGCCGACTCATCGATCCGCAGGTTCACCGTTTCCATCAGGCGCAAGTCGGCGGGCACGTAGTTCCCGGCTTCCAATAGCACGATGTCGCCGGGGACGAGTTCGCGCGCCGGGATCGTCTGGCGATGTCCATCCCGGATAACCTGTACTTCCGGCTCAGCCAGCTTCCGCAACGCCGCTAGCGACTCCTCGGCGCGCTGTTCCTGGATGACGCCGAGCACGGCGTTAAGCACCACGATCGCCAGAATGGCGGCCGCCTCGATGTAGTCACCAAGGAGCGCGGAAACGATCGCGGCTCCGATGAGCAGCAGAACCAGAAAGCTTCTAAATTGCTCAATGATGCGTTCAAGTAGGGTGGTCCGGGGAGCCTCCCGCAGTTCGTTCAAGCCAAAATCGCCGATGCGCCGGGAGACCTCCTCGGAGGTGAGTCCCTCGCTGGGCGAGGTCTTCAGCGCCTTCACGACATCGGAAGCTTCGAGAGCATGCCAGATATCTTCGGCGACCGTCCACCGGCCGGCGGGAGTGCCGGCCTCCGTTGCTTGTTGCTGTCCCTTCAACCGCCTGATCTCCTATCGATGAGGTCTGGGGCAAACCAAGCCCCAGCGCGGGCATTATAGCATCCAGCCCGCCCCGGCTAGCTGACATCTAGGTCTCAGTAAACCGACACACTTGCCCATTCTGCGGATAGGTTCTCCACTGGAAATGAAAGCGGGGTTGCCCGCCATGGGCGGGCAACCCCGCAACACACCGACACGTGCCTCAGTGCGCGCTGCGCAGGAACAGCTCGAGGTAGTCGAGGAGATGTCTCATCACCAGGAAATGCCTTCGGACATGCTCGCGGGCCTGCGCGCCGATCTGTTCCGCCAGCGCACGGTCCTCAAGCAATTGCACGATGCGCTCGGCGAAACCATCATAATCAAGCGGATCCAAGAGAAACCCCGTTTCCCCGTCGATGATCTGCGTCGGAATTCCACCCACATTGGAGGCAACCACCGGCGTACCCTTCCACATCGCCTCGGTGATCACCAGCCCGAAACCCTCGCGGGTCGATTTCTGGATCACCACATCCGATACACGCTGCATCACGTTGACCAGAATGGGATCGTCGCCGCGCACAAAGAGCACCTCGCCGCTCGCCAATTCCTCCTTCGCCGCTCCCTGCATCTGAGCATAGATCTTTTCGCCCTCGGGGTCATCGCTTGCCATGTTGTAGACGAAGGCCAAACGGCAATCCGCCTGCTCCTTGACGCGGTCGAAGACTTTGAGCACGCCCTCAGGATCCTTCCAGGGGTCGAAGCGTGAGACCTGCGTGATGAGAGGCTTATCGGTGGGGATCGAATGCTCGTTCAGGTAACGCTGGATGGTGGCATCATCCAGATCCATATTCTTGGGTGAGAGCGGATCGATGGAGGGCGAGATGATGTCCTGCGGGATCGACAGGCTCTCCACCTTATAATGCTCTGAGGAGACGATCATGCGGTCATACTGGAGGATGAACGGCTCCATGAAGCCCCATGCTTGCTGGTTGGGCCGCGTGATATCGATGTGGCAACGCCAGATCCAGGGCGCGTCATGAGCCACATACTGGACCAGCGCGCAGGGTTGCGGGTCGTGAATGATGACAAAGTCGTGGTCGAGGAAGGCGAATTGGGCGAACTTCTCGTTGATGTACAGATAGAGCGAAAGCTCCTCCCTGGAGAAGGACAGATCCTGCCCTTGGAGCGCATTATGGAATTTCTTGGTGACCTCGAAGTACTCGGGGATGCCGTGGATCACGCGCCAATCTGTGCGGATACCCAGGTCGTTCATCAGCAAGACGAAGTTATCCAGGATCTCAGCCACGCCGCCGCCATAATTGGTCGCATTCACATGCGCCACGGTGGCACCTCTAAGCTCGGCGGCGCGGGACTGCAAGGCCTCGATCGTCTCAGGAGGGGCGATGCCCCGGTAATCCTCCACTTTCCTCAAGGATCTTTTCATGGAAGCTTCCATCTCCTTCGCAGATTTCGCGCGGGCGGCCCTGGGCGCCGTGCTGCCACATCGCGGCGTTGCATGACATATGCGCTGCAGCCTCTGGATTTCCGCGAACGTGGAACTGAAACACCGGGTCCAGGAAACACCCGTGGCCCATGCGTCCGGCCTCGTCGCGTTCGTCCCGCGAACGGCGAGAGTATAGCGCAAAACCGGTCTTTCGAGAGGTGTCCGCGCGAGGCCCGCGGTGTCGCGGCGGTACCCACCCAGATCGAATCGAGCGCTCAGTGGATGTCGGCTTCGTCCGGTTCAGGGTTGAGCTCTTGCATCTCGCCGCTGGTTTGGAAGATCACCCGTTCGGCCAGGTTGGTGGCCCGGTCCGCGATGCGCTCGAGGTTATGGCTGGCGAATTGCAGCCGCACACCCGCCCCGCTCATCTCGGGGTTTTCGGCCATCATCCCAAGCAGGTCTTGAAAGAGCCGCTTGTAATCCTCATCGATCGGGTCATCCAGCGCGGCCACCGACCGCGCCTTGGCGACATCCTTCTCTCGGTAGGCCTTCATCGCCAGGGCAAACATATCCCGCACCTTCTTCGCCAAGGCCTCAAAATCAGGTGGCAATTCAAGCGGGGGGTCCTCCTCGCCGCGCACGACGGCCTTGGCGATGCCAACCGCGTGGTCGCCCATGCGTTCCAAGTCGCTCACCATGTGGATCGCCGCCACGATGGCGCGCAGGTCTCCCGCCGCGGGCTGCTGCGTGGCGATCAGGCTCAGGCAGCGCTCCTCTACCTTAAAGCGCCTCTCGTTAATCTCGGCGTCGGCGGCGATGACCGCACTCGCCCCTTTCTGATCGTGCTGGCGCAAGGCCTCCAGCGCTCGGTCGACCGCCTGCAGCACCAGGTCGCCGATCTCCAGCACCTGCGTCTGCACTTCCGCAAGGTCGCGATCCAAGGTCGCCCGGGGACTGATTGGGCTTGGCTGCTCACTCATATGCCGCTCCTCTGGCGCCTGATTCGCGCCCTTTATATTCGGGAATACCTCAAAGTTGCCCCCAAACCGCCGCCTCCATTATAGGCTGCCAGGCCATCAGGCCTCAGGCAAATCACCTCGGCTCAATATACAGGCGGGTGGGCTTATCGGGATAGAGATGATAAACCTCCCAGCCGGGATGGGCCTCCTTCAGTTGGCTATCGATCTGAGGGCCGCGGCTCCAGGCGACGCGTAACGGCTCCTCCCCAAAAGGCTCGGCGAGGAGCAGCAAGCGTGCATACTCCCACCAATGCCGAGCGTGCACGATCACCAGTGCCCTATCCAGATGATGCCGCTGCAGGGCCTCCATGGGCGCACATGTGATCCCATAAAGACCCCGCATGCCGCCCAGGCGAGCCGGCAGGTAGAACGCGGCATTCAGCGTGACCAGCAGGAGCACCAGCGAGGCCAGCAGGGGCCGCCTCCATCGCAGGCCCCAGCCTGCGGCACGCCCCCAGCCCGCAAGCGACGAAATCCCCGCCGCGCTGAGCACCGCCAGGCCGGGTAAGGCCTCATAGTAATAGCGCGGGCCAAAGAGCCAGGAGCCGATCCAATAGGCCGAGTAAACCAGCACCAGGCCCGCCGCGATCCCGAAGAGAATCCAGGTGCCGTGCTTGCGTCGCGCCGACCACAACCCGACTGGGATGAATATCCAGGAGAGATAGGGCCAGCCGAAGAGATCGTGCTGTCCAGCCCGCAGGCTGAAGCGAGTGTTGATCCAGGCATATTCGAGATCGTGCCCGCCCTCGGTCACACCCACTCCCGGGCCAAAGCCCAGCCGATCATAGGGCCACCAGAGCCGGTAGGGATTGAGCAGGGGATCACCCGTGAGTGCCCATTGCCAGAGCGGAAGCAGGGCGACAATCGCCAACGCGAGCAAGCCGACCGCCAAGAGTGTTTTGCGTGCGCCAGCCGGTCCGCGCCACCCTCGCAGTGCCGCATGGATCAGGAAGGGCAGGAAGACGCCGGCGGCTGTCAGCGGTCGCGTGAGTGCCAGCAGACCCAGGCTCGTGCCGGCGACGGTGATTAGCAAACCCCGAGGTATCCGTCTCACGCCGTTATCCACACCGAAGAGATCCCACCATGAAAGCGTGAACACCAGGGCCAGTGTGAGGCTCAAGCCATGGGACATGAGTCCGCTGGAGAGCATCAGGAACATGGGAGACAGGAGCAGCAAGAACGCCGCCAGCAGGCCCGCGCCCTGGCCCGCGAGCCGCGTGCCCAGGCGATACGTCAGCCAGACGCTCAGGGCTGCCAGGCTGGAATTCGCCAGCCAGGGCGCACCGGCTCGCACGGCGAGCGAAAGCGCCGCCGGCCAACCGGGGGGATATTTACCGAAACGCTGTCCCTCATAGTCCACCACAAAGGGAACCAAGAAGGATTTCGCAAAGGGCGGCGAAGGCTGCACAAGCTCTCCCCTGGCCATGACCTCCGCCTGCCAGAGATTGGCAAACTCATCCTCAAGATGGGGCATGCGCTCGAAGACATGCCACGATATCCAGGCTGTCAGACCCAATGCCAGCAACGCCAGCAACAATGCCACCAGGTCGGAGGTACGCGCTTTCACGCTGCCTCAGGCCTCCGGTCCGCGCCCACCACCCTCACCGCGCTCAGGCCTGCATCGTGCAGCAAGCCATTCGAAGCCAGCACGCCGATGTTCCTGCGCAATTCCCGCCCCTGTGAGAAATCGAGCCGCTGCCCGCGCAAATCGGTAATCTTGCCACCCGCCTCCTCAAGCACGATCGAACCCGCTGCTTGATCCCAGATCTTCTCTGCGTAGTCGGGGCGCGAAGGGGAGAGCAGGCGGAAGAGCAACTCGCCCCCTCCTGCCGCCAGGATGGCATATTTCGCCTGGCTATCCATCAAAACCGGCGGGCCCTGGACGCCCATGGCCTCCAATATCTGATCCATCAGGGCTTTGTTCGTATGGCCGGATTCAAAGGATCGCAGGACACGCGCCTGCCTTGGATCCCGCTCCTCCGAAACACGCAAGCGCGGCCCTGGCTCGCCCTCCAAGGAATACGCCCAGCTCCCCTCTCCCCGCACCGCCAGCAGCGCGCATCCTTCGCCCCCCACATCGGGCTCGATCTGGCAGTTGAGATTCGGGCACCCCATGGCGCCCACCCGAACCTCCCCCTCCTCAATCAGCGCCACCGCCACCACGTATTGGTCTCCGCGCAGGAAGCCCTTGGTCCCGTCGATCGGGTCCAGGGTCCAGAAGCGCCGCTGGGGCTCGGCCATGCCGCGATCGATCCAGGCGCACACCCGCTCGGCCGTGGCACCGGGGCGCGCCTGCGCCACAAACGCGTGGACCGCAGCCAGTGCCTCCGCTTCCTCCCGAAGAGCACGGCTGTCCTCCTCCGCCACCAGCACATCCTCAGGGAAAGATTCCTGCAATAGGCTGGCGAAGAGCGCCTGGCTGGCAAAATCCGCCACCGTCACCGGCGACTGGTCCGATTTGGCCATGGCGGGCGAGACCATCGCCTGTTGCACTCTCCGGCAGAGTTTCGCCGCCACCGACACCGCCTGCAGCGCAAACGCCGCCTCCCGCTGATAGTCAGCCTGCATACATACTCCCTTCTCATGGCTCCAAGACCCGTGCGGGGCGGCCGGCGCTCCCGCAAGATTCAAGCCTTGGTCGGCTACAATTGTACGCCACCGGGCAACCTGGTTTCGAGGAGGTTGGTGGATGTGGCGGCTACGGGCTGATCGATCCGGTCGCCGAATACAGCTACGTCGTGCGCCGTTCGGTCACCGGGGGCGAGGTGGTGCGGGATCCCCGCCTACCGGGTTAGCAGAGGCTCTATCTCTATGGGGATTACTGCTCGCTCAGGGTTTGGGGATTGTTGCCGGCTCCCGAAGGCGGTTTCCTGAATCAGTTGCTTTTCGAGACCGAGGGGCGCATCAGCTCCTTCGGCGTCGACGCCCAGGGGCATGTGTACCTAATGAATCATCAAGGGGCAATCCATATCGCCTTGAGCCCTCGGGCTAATGCCCGTAGGCAGGCTGCTAGCCTCCCCGAACCAACAGGTAGGCGATGGCGCCCATCAGCGCTAGACCCAAGGAAGCCGAGAAGATCAATCCGGCGCCAAGTGTTGCCAAGCTGGCTTGCCGGGCGGCGCCTTCGCCCCGGCGCGCGCGGCCCCTTTCCCCCTCACGCGAACCCAGCAAATAGATGCCCGCCAGCACGACCAGCGCGAAGAGCATCGGCGGCGCAAACAGCAGGCCGGCCCGCAGGAGTGTCTCGAGCGGCAAGCGCGCCACCCATGCCTCGAAGCGAGCGGGGCGCAGCGCGTAGGCCGCCAGCGCCATCAGCGACAACCCCAGCGCAGGCAACGACAGCAGCAGCACGCCCCCCACGGCCATCCGGAACCACTTGCCCGCCGACGCGGGCTCGCGCGCGGCCTCGGACGGCGGCCGCCGTCCGAACTGCACCCATACCCGCGAGAGCACTACCAGCACCGCCAGCAACAGCCAGGGCGCAATGGGCACCATCAATCGCAGATAGCGGTCGCCCGGCAGTGGCGCGAGCAGCTCCGCGAAGCGGCCCGGCGCCAGGAAGGAGAGCGCCCAAGCCGCCAGTGAAATCAGGAATGCCACGGCCGCTGCGCCCAGCAGGACCAGCGCCAACGCCCGCCAGAATGGTGTCCTCGCCGCCTGGCCGCCTTGAAACGTGCGCGCAGCTCGTCTGAGCGAATCCAGGGGCGCTTCCGGCTCTTCGACGGCGTAGAGAAAGGCCATCACGACCACCGCCAGGAGCGTGGCGGGCGCAAAAATCAGTATAGAGCGAATGAGTGATTCGCCCGGCAGGCGCGCAAGCAAGGCCCCGAACCGGACCGGCGCCAGGTAGAACAGCCCCAGCGCCGCCACCGATCCCAGCAGCATGGGAACCGCCGGGACCAGCACCAGCGCGGCCATGATTCTGGAAGCCGGCCACGCTGCCGCCCGTTGCGGAGCTTCGCCGCCTCTCCGAGAAAGCTGGGTTGGTTTCATCCTCATCCCTGGGACATTGCGCTGCGCAGGCTCCGCGCGGCTAGGGTGCCAGCCAAATCTCGACGCTCGCCAGATGGCTGACACCATCGAAGGCGGGGGAGGGGTCCAGGACCACCAATCGGCCAGGCCCCGCCTCATCCACCTCATAGCCAACATCCGCGCCGAAGGCCCCCGGCAGGCCCATATCCGGCGCCTGCACGATCAGCGGCTGGCTGCCGACCACTCGGCCTGCGGCATCCAGAACCTGTACCACCAACGTGCCCTCAAAACTCGCCACGCCCACCCCCTCCACGTGAGCCACGCCGCCTTGCACCTCCGCGCCCGGGGCGGGCTCCAGTATCTGAATCTGCTCCGGGTAGGGGCTCCAGGGGGCCAGCCAGGTCTCCCCCGAAGGCATCAGCACCACACCCGCCGAGCTCAAATGGGTGATCCCGCCGTCGCGCGGGCTGGTGGTGTAGATCTGCAGCAGCGCGTTGGTCTCTGTTCCCACTTCGAACGCCAGCCGGGCCTCGAATCGCCCCTCCGGGTTGATGTCCGTCCCCAGCGCAACGGGCAGCGCGGCCAACTCATGTCCCTCGAAATCCACCAGTCGGATCGTGAGGTCTTCGGCCCATGTGGTCATGCCGGCCACCCGCGCCGGGCTGATCAGCCGCGATCCCGGCCCCGGTTCAAGGATCATGATGACTTCCTGATTGCCCGGCGCGGGTGGCCGCGGCGAGGCGGGCTCCCACGGAGTGGGTTCGGGCGTGGGTTCAGGCGTGGCACTTGGCTCCGGCGCGGGCTCGGCGGGCGTCGCGGAGGGTGCCTGCGTGGCCGACAGCGGCGTGAACAGCGGCGGCGAACCCGCGAAGTTGCAGCTCGCAAGCATCAGCGTCAGGGTGACCAGGGGGAACCAGAGGCGTCTGTCCATCGCATATCTCTCCGGGCCGAGTCTAACCGCGAAGCCCACGGGGGTCCACATGGCTGGGCAGGTTGACATACGAACATTTGTTCTATATAATCAAAAGGCGCAGCAAACACCCTCTTCCTGACCAAAGGCAATCAGGAGGCCTATGTGTGGGGCCGATCCGGCGCCGAACAACTACCCAGTCCAACCGCGGAAGATTCCGCCGCCCGCGGCGGGCCACTTGCCTTTCTCCGCAGGCGCCTGCGCCGCCGCGCCCGTCATCAGAGTTCGCGGCTGATCCTGGAGGTCGAGCCTTCGCTCGCCGCCCGTCTGCGCCGCGCGGCGCGAGCGAAACACCGCTCCCCCCAGGCCCTGGCAGCCGAACTGCTGGCCCGCGGCCTCGCGCGCGAGCGCTTGCGCCGCCGCACCGAACACGCCCTGGCCAGCCTGACGCCGCGCGAGCGCCAGGTCATCACGCTGGCGGCACGCGGCCAGACCAACCGCCAGATCGCCGAGACGCTCGTCATCGCCCCCGAGACGGTCAAGAGCCACCTGCGCAACGCCCTCGCCAAGCTCGGTCTGCACACCAAGGCCGAGCTGCGCCTGCTTCTGTCCAGGCTGGAGATCCACCCAGACACTGGTGACCCTATGTAAAGTCCTCTTGACATAAGGTCGCGAACCCGCTATACTCCAATGTAAAGTCTGCTTTACAAGGAGACCCATGGCCCTGCAGAACCGCGTGCGCACAGCCCGCCAGGCACATGGCCTCACCCAGGAAGCGCTCGCCCGGGTGACGGGCGTCACCCGCCAGACCATCATCGCCCTCGAGAAGGGCGGATACACGCCCTCGGTCACACTGGCGCTCCGATTGGCCGATGCCCTCGAAATGACCGTTGAACAGCTATTCTGGCTGGAAAGAAAGGGAGAGGCGTCATTAAGCCCTCACGCACCTACTACCTAAGCCGCACGATCCTGGCCGCACTATTCGGGCTGCTTCTGTATCTGTCGGCGCTCCACTGTGGGGCGTCATACTCGGCGCCTTGCTGGCCGCGGCCTGGTTCGCCTATGCCCCCCGCAGCGGCCGTTACACGGTGGACGCCGCCCGGGACTTGACACCCCTGGGACGCGACGAGCGCGGCCAGATCGTAAATGACAAGGCCGCCAGAAATGCCTTCGTCGTCCTGGCCCTACTGACAGCCGGCATCACGCTCTACGCCGGCGAGGCCTCCGTGCCCGCCCAATGGCTTTCCTGGGCCCTGCTGATCGCGGTCGTCACCTACGCGGTCAGCGACTTCGCGTTCCGCCGCAGCTAGCGCCTCGAAACCCACGCGCAATCGCAAACCACCGCCGCCCCGCCTCGTCAGGCGGGGCGGCCCCACGTCAGCCTGGGGGGCGCTTTCCAGAAGGGGTTGTCCTATCTCTGGAAACTCCTGCTCCTCCAGATCGTCCTGGCCCTCGCCACCTTTCTGATCGTCGGGCCGGCGATCCTGGGCGGGATTCTCTTCTCGGTCCTGACCGCCGGCGTGGGCCTGATCTGCCTCATCCCGCTTCTTTAGCTTGCTCGTCCCGCTGGGCATCGCCCTCTCGCTCTACACGCAACTGGCCCAGGTCGCCCTCATCGTGGAGGATCTCGACCTGCCGGGCACCTTACCTCGCGGCTGTGCCGTACTGCGCTCCCAACCCGGCGAAGTTATCATCATGGCGCTGTTGCTCGGCGTGGGCGGATTCGTCGTCGGGTTGATCCTGGTAGTGCCGTTCATCCTGCTCGGCATCCTTCTCATTCTGGGCCTGCTGGCGGGAACCGATGCGAGCGGCCGATTTCCATAACACCAGCGGGTGGATGCGTATGCGATTGGACGCGGCAAGCGCCGAGCAACCTGGTCTATCCAGCTGGAATGCAAGGAGGGTGGGATGATCCCACCCTCCTTTGCCGCGAAATGGCGTTGTCGTTGGAAGGTCCCAACACCTAGCGCAGGAATACCGATCCGATCACGCCCACCCCCCCCATCACGAAGCCGATGATCACACGCACCACGATGAAGACGCCAAAGCCGATGACCGCGGTGACCAGCGCCTTGGTGGTGTCAAACTCCATCGATTCCCGGATCGCCACCACTCCAGCCGCAATCGTGAGCACGAACGCAGCCAGCAACAGGATTGGCCCAAGGCAAGGGATGGGCGCGAAGAGCCCAAGCAGTCCAGGCGTGTTGGCGTATGCCAGCGTGCGGGCCATCTCAGCGATGCCGCTCTTCCCTCCCAGAGCGGTGCCGACAAAGTAGGCGATCACGGCCCAAAGCAGCCATCCAAGCACGAGCGTGTTGGCGAGCTGGACGATGAAAGTAACCACCGGCCGGCCATTGCCGCCCAGGGCCTCGAGCGCGGCCCCAAGCGCGGAAATCGCAGCCACGATGAGGATGATGATGACGCCCTCGCTGGTGTATTCCTCATCATCCGCTACCATGCGATAGAGGGTCGGATCCAATCGGATCGCTCGAACAATGCGGTCAAACATCTTGCCTCTCCTCACTACGACGCTGTCCGGATCGGAGGCCAGGTCCTGGCGCCCACTTCATCTAACACCATTATGCCCTCCGGGCTGCGCCGGTAATCCAGCCGGCCTTGAGGCACATGGGATGAGACCACCAGCGCGCCCCGGTCCATCGCCTCCCAGATAACCTGGAACGGCTCCTTGCCCTGGACCCACTTCTCCACGATCACCACGCCATGGCCCGGCAACACGCTGAACACAATCTGACGGCGGTCGTCTGGATTTTGGAGCGCTTCCGACCGCCGGAAGGCGGCCTTGATTGCCCGTGCCTGGGCCTCCGTGGAGCAAGAGACGGGATAATCGTAGTAGCTCGCATCCAGAAAGACGTGCTCGGCGCAGGTTGGGTCGTAGGCGGCCACGCCGCGATGGCCATGCAGCTTCGAGCGGATAACCGGCACGGTCTCCTCCGCCTCCTCGTCCAGCCATATGCGCGGCAGGACCGAGTCCATATCCATCAACTCCACCGCTTCCGAGGAGGGCGGGGCGTTGAGCTTGCCCTCCACGTGTCGAACCAGGGCACCCTCGCCATCGGCCTGCAAACCCACGATCACCGCCAGGTCATCTTCGCCAATTTTGCCCTTATCCACCGGCCGGGCGCTGCCGGTTACGGTGGTGATGAGGGCGCTCAAGCCCGGCTCCCAGGTGGCGAAGCAACCCTCGCTGTACTGGCTGGCGATGGCACCCTCAAGCGCCGGCACCTCGACCAAGTCACTGATGCGCACCATGGTGGTGAAGAAGCCCCGCCGGTCGAACTCGCGCGCCGCCCTGAGCATCGCCGCCGGCGTCGCAAGCGACGCCCACCTTTCTCTCGAAATGGGATGATCGACGACCCCATGCCCGGTGATCTCTCGCGTGCTCACGGCCGTCACCATGCGCAGCATCACATCGCGATACATTTTGTCGGGGTCGGGGTGATCGGAGCAGGGATGCGCCCCCACCAGATCGAAATGATAGGCCACGGCGCGCGCTCCCTCTTCCACAAAGAGAACATTGCGGATGGACATCGTTTGTGCCTGAACCAACCGCTCAAGGGTCAGGATGGGGCCACCCCGCTTGCCTTGCTCGATGAGCACCTGATAGGCGCGCGGTGTCAGGCCAGGATAGGCGAAATCGGCCGGGTCGGGCGGGTCCTTGCCCAATGCCTCCGCAAGCGCCTGCAGGCGCTGATCGAATTGCTCACGGGTCAGCGCCAGCAGAGTAACCACCGTCGGATGGTTCTCCAATCCGAAGCGTCTGCGCGCTGTGAGCATGAGCGCCTCGCGCCACGGTACGGGCTCGCCGAAGCGTGCCGAGGTGAGCACCAGATCGACTCCCGGGGTGGGATCTACCTCGACACGATGTCCTTCTTCCCGAAACTGCGCCAGCAGTCGCTCCACATGGCGGTGCACCTCGGCCTCCCCCGGGCCGGGGGCATAAGCCACCTTGATCTTGCGGAGCCAATCATGAACCCGAACGTCGAGCTCTTGCTTTCCACCCACCGCCATCATCCCTCAGTCTCTCTCGAAACCCATCTTGAATGCCAACATCGACGGCGATCTCATAGCTTGCGGATGTAAACCCGGTGATTCTTGTATGGCACGCCTCCCACGTTCTCCAAGTCCCGGCGCATCTGCACCGCCGATTCGGCCACCTGGGTCAGGTCGGCATGTTTGAAGCCGAACTCGTGGATGGTCTTCTCCATCTCGGAATACAGCAAGGCGTTCCCACCCCGTCCATGAAACTGGGGCAGCACGCCGGCACCGTTCAGCGCCACCCACTTGGTGCGCCGCATCTCGATCAGGATATCAATGAGCCCGAAGGGCAGCAGGCGGCCTTTGCTGCGCTGAATAGCGGCCGAGACGTCGGCGAACCCAAAGAGGAAGCCCACCACCTCATCCCCGTGGAGGATGATCTTAATCAGGCGCGGGTCGGCGATGGTCAGGATCTCACCGATCACGTAGTCAATTTCGCGATCCGTGAGAGGATAGTATTCCCAGTTCTCGATGAAGGTCTGGTTGTAGGTCTTACCGATTCGCGGGGCCCATTGCAGCAATTCACGCTTATTTCGAAAGCGCTTGACCTCCAGCCCGCTGCGCCTGGCCGCCCTCTCGGCGATGCGATGCACGCGTTCGGGCAACCTGAATTTATCGGCGCTCAGATAGCAGGAGACGAAATCGACCTCCTTCTCAAAGCCCAGCGCCTCCACAAACTGCGGGTAGTAGGGCGGGTTATAGTTCATCATCGTCATTGCAGGCCGGAACTCAAAGCCTTCAACGAGCATGCCATAGCCGTCTAGCGGTCCCAATCCCTTCGGCCCCACGATCTGGTCCAAGCCCCGTCCCGCCGCCCATTCGAAGGCGCGCTCAAAGAGCGCCCTTGCCACCTCCAAATCCTCCACGCACTCGAAGAAGTAAAATTGTGCCTGCCGGACTCCATGATACTGGTTATAGGGCCGGTTCTCGATGACGGCGATGCGCCCGACGTCCTCCCCGTCCCGTACAGCCAGGAAGAACTCCACGTCCGAGTGCTCATGGAAGGGGTGCTTCTGGCGGTTCAGGCGGGTGCGGATATCCATGCGGATCGGTGGCACCCATAGCGGGTGGCCTGCGTAAAGGCGGAAGGGGAGCTCAATGAAGCGCGCCACCTGGCGCTTCGATTCTGTATCCACCGGCTGAATCTCGATCATCGCCTCCTCCGCTTTCGCGTGCCGCGATTGTAGCATCTCGAAAAAAGCTCTACAATCCAAACCCCGGACCTCAGGAGGAAGATGCGCCGTTTCTTCGCACGTAGCCTTCGATGGATCTTCAATGCCCTCTCCGCCTTGCTCACCAGGCGCCAGGTGGAGGGGCTGGAGAACTTGCCACCCGAAGGTCCCTACATCCTGGCCGTCAACCACTTGAGCTACCTGGATGTCCCCTTCGTCTTTGGCCTGATCGGGAACGAGAATGTGACCGGCTGGGCAGCGGAGAAATACCAGCGGCATCTCATCTTCGGGCCCATCCTCGGCCTGGCGGGGGGCATCTTCATCGAGCGGGGCCAGGTCGACCGTCGCGCCCTCGGCTCCGCCATCGTCTGGCTGAAGCAGGGAGGCATCTTTGGCATGGCGCCCGAAGGCACCCGCAGCAAGACCGGGGCACTCATGCGCGGCAAGACCGGCGTGGTCTACCTGGCTCATGAAACCGGTGCGCCGATCGTGCCCTGCGCCATCACCGGCACCGAGACTGCCATCCGCTCCTGGCTGCGCCTTCGCCGCCCGGTCTTCCGGCTGCGTGTTGGGCAACCCTTCCATTTGCCCCCCCTCGACTCCCAGAACCGCACCGCCTCACTCCGCGAGCAGACCGATGAGGTGATGTGCCGCATCGCCGCGCTGCTCCCGGAGGTCTATCGCGGCGTCTACGCCGACCACCCCCGCCTGAAGGCGCTGCTCGAGGGGCCGCGCAACTGATCCCTGCCCTCCCCCGCGCGGGGGAGGGGAAGATCCCCCCACAGTTCCACCCCTGATGGGATTGCCCTGTCGCCTTGCTGCGCTACACTAATAGCACAATTGTTCTATTCCGCAACCGGTGCGGGCCCCACCCGCCCAACGAGGTGTTCTATGTCCAGCAACCGCGCCTTGCTCGCCGCCGATCTCCCCTTCCCCGCCGCCGACCCCGCCATGCTCGCGGCGCTGCTCCAGCCGCGCCTCTCGCTCTTCTGGGGTGCCCACACGCCCACCCGAGCCCTGCTCGCCTGCCTCACCGTGCTGGCGGCCCGCGGCCACCCCGTGCGCGTCTTCGACGGCGGCAACCGCTTCGACGGCTACTTCGTCGCCCGGCTCGCCCGCCGCCTGGGCCCGGAGCCCCGCCCCATCCTGGAGCGCATCCTCCTCTCGCGCGCCTTCACCTGCTTCCAGATGGCAGAGCTGATCGAGAACGCCCCGCCGATCGAACCCCGGCGGCCGCTCGCTGCCCTCTTCGTGCTCGACCTGCTCACCACCTTCTACGACGAGAGCGTCCCCTTGCGGGACGCCGAGCGCCTGCTTTCCACCACGCTGGCGCATCTCAAGCGCCTAGCCGCCTCCGGCCCTGTGATCGTGGGCGCCCGCGAGCCGCGCGTGCTGGTCAAGGAGCGCTGGCCGCTGCTCGACCAGCTCCAGGTGGCCGCCGATGCGGCCTGGCTGCTGCGCGCCCCGGCCGAGACACCGCCCGAGCAACTGAGCCTGTTCGGTTGACACCGAGCCGGCCGCCCAACACACCGATCGAGGGACCCATGGGACGAACCCTGCCTTCCATCACACAAACCTTCCTACAGGAACAGCAATCTTTGGCGCGCTTCCGCCGTGCCCTGCGCCGCGAGGACCAGCGCGCCCTCGATGACCTTCTGGGGGCCTCACGCCATCACCTGGCGGCCGCGGCCTACGCCTCCCACCTGCTCCCCTTCGAGATCATGCTGCTCTCCATGCTGGTCGAGGAGCACAAGCAGGTGCTGCGGCTACGCCAGGAGGTGGAGGTCCTGCGCATGGCACTCGAGCGCCGCCTGCAAACCCCCGGCCCGGAGGCTGATACGCCTGCATGACCTCGCTCTTCGGCTGGCTCTTCGATCTCTATCCCGACCGGGAGGGCATGGCCGTCTGGTTCATCGACCGCCAGGGACGGGCGCACCATCTGCGCGATAGCTTCACGCCCGTCTTCTACGTCCGCGGGCCTCGCCAGGACCTGCACGACGTCTGCCAGATGCTCCGCGCCCAACACGCCCTGGTCAGCCTCCGCCGCACCGAGCGCCTGGACCTCTTCCTCGACCGTCCCCTCGAAGTGCTGGAGGTGGGCGTGCGCATCCCCGCCCTCCTGCCGCGCCTCTTCCGCCAGGTGGCCGATTTCCGCCCCCACCTCACCTATTACAACGCCGACATCCCTCTTGCTCAGCGTTACGTCCTTGCCCGCCAGACCTTCCCGCTCGCCTACTGCGCACTCGAGCTGCAAGGCGACCGCATCCTCCAGTTGGAGACGCTCGACTCGCCCTGGGAATTGGATTATGAACTCCCGCCGCTGCGCCTCCTCACCCTGCGCCTCTCCGGCGCCGACGAGGACCCCTCCCGCGGCGCCCGCACCCACCCCGAGCGCAACCGCCGCGGCGACCTGATCGTCGAGGTGGATGGCCAGACCTTCCACTTCCCGCGCGCCCGCAGCCGCCGGCTGGTGCTCGGCGTCCGCCACCTGCTCGAACACTACGACCCGGACGTGCTCATCAGCACCTACGGCGACAACTACATCCTGCCCCGTCTGATCGAGCTGGCGCGCCACTATGGCATCCCCCTGCCGCTCAACCGCGACCGTCGGCGCGCCGTGCTTCGCCGGGCATCCTCCTCCTACTTCTCCTACGGACGGGTGGTCTTCCGCAATGAGCAGCACCACCTCTTCGGCCGCTGGCATCTGGATCGCCAGAACGCCTTCCTGGCCAACGATTACGGTGTCGACGGCATCCTGGAGATCGCCCGCCTCTCGGGCCTGCCCCCCCAGACCGTGGCGCGCGTCTCCACCGGCACCGGCATCAGCGCCATGCAGGTCGCCACCGCGCTGCGCCGCGGCGTGCTGGTCCCCTGGCAGAAGCGCCAGCCCGAGAGCCTCAAGACCGGCATCGATCTGCTGGCCGCCGACAAAGGCGGGCTGGTCTACGCGCCGCTGGTCGGGCTGCATCAGCACGTCGCCGAGCTCGACTTCAGCGCCATGTACCCCAGCATCATGGTCCATTTCAACATCTCCCCCGAGACGGTCGGCGCCGAATGCTGCCAGGGCGAGCCCATCCCCGAACTGGGCACGACCGTCTGCCGCCACCGCCAGGGCCTGGTGCCCGAGACCCTGGCGCCCCTGCTCGAGAAGCGCCGCCGTTACAAAGAGCGCATGCGCGCCCTCCCGGAGGGCGACCCGCGCCGTGAGCGCTACCGCCGGCGCTACTCGGCCCACAAATGGCTGCTGGTCACCTGCTTCGGCTACTTGGGTTACAAGAACGCCCGCTTCGGCCGCATCGAGGCCCACGAGGCCGTCAACGCCTACGGCCGCGAGGTGCTCCTGCGCACCAAAGAATTGGTGGAGGCACGCGGCTTCCGCGTTCTGCACCTCTACGTCGACGGCCTCTGGATCCACAAGCCCGGGGCGCGTCACCAACCGGATTACGATGCGCTCCTGGAGGAGATACACGCCGAGACTGGCCTGCATATCGCCTTGGAGGGCGTCTACCGCTGGCTGGCCTTCTTACCCTCCCGTACTGAACCCCGCCTGGCGGTCGCCAACCGCTACTTCGGGGCCTTCGAGGATGGCAGCCTCAAGATACGCGGCATCGAGATCCGCCGCCGCGACACCCCCCGCTTCATCAAGGACACCCAGCTCGGCATGCTCGAGCTGCTCGCCCAGGCACGGGATGCGCACGAGTTCCGGGCGCGCGTCCCGCAGGCGGTGGCCTACGCCCAGGAGCGCCTGTACCAGTTGCGCGCCGGGCGCGTGCCCGTCGAGCAACTTCTGGTCACCCACCGCCTCTCCCGCCGCCCGGAGGAATTCAGCGTGCGCACGGCGGCGGCGCGTGTGGCCAATCAGCTGGCCCGCGCCGGCGTCGAGCTCCACCCCGGGGAGCGGCTGCGCTTCTTGCTCGTGCCCGGGCCCCAGAAGGCCCTCCCGCAGGAACACCTGCCGGGCCAGATTCCCTACGACCGCCAGGCCTACACCGAACTCATGTTGCGCGCCATCGAAAGCCTCCTGGCCCCGGTCGGCGTCGACCGGGGTACGCTCGAACTCTGGCTGTTGGGCAATGCCGGCTACTGGGGCCCGCCCGGGGCCCTCCCGCCGCCAGGTTGCGACGCCGGCACGCCCCTGCTCGCCCAGGCTGGGCTACCCATCCCCCTGGGCGCCCGCCCGCCTCAGGCCCAGGAGCGCATTCTTGCCGCCGCCATAGAGCTGCTCCAGGAAAGTGGCTAGGCAGGGAAGAAGCCGCGCGGGCATCATCTCCCGCAAACAAGGCAGGTGCCGAAGCCTGTCGGCCAGAAGCGTAGGACATGCTGGAGGTTGACGACCCCTCCGCACTCGTGGTATCATCCGCCCGCATTAAGGCCGCTCGTACCTCGTGCGCGGGCGGCCTCTGTCCAGTGATCGGAGGAACTTAACATCAGCGCATCGGACTATCGAATCAACGAGCAAATTCGTGTCCCGGAGGTGCGCCTCATCGGGCCGGACGGAAGCAACCATGGTGTTGTCCCGATCGAGGAGGCGCTCAAAATCGCCAGAGAAGCCGAGCTGGACCTGGTTGAGGTGGCTCCCAATGCCGAACCGCCTGTCTGCCGGGTCCTGGATTATGGCAAGTTCCTGTACGAACGGGCGAAGAAAGAGCGCGAGGCGCGCAAGGCCCAGGCCAAGGTGGAGATTAAAGAAATCCGCCTGCGTCCCAAGACCTCGGAGCACCACCGCTCCTTCAAGGTCCGAAACGCGCGACGATGGCTGAACGAGGGCAAGAAGGTTCGCGTACGAATCCGTTTTCGCGGCCGCGAGATCACCTACCCGGAGATCGCCCTCGAGGATCTGCAAAGGATCGCACAGGAACTTTCGGATGTGGGCACCATCGAGCAGGCCCCCACCATGGAAGGCCGGACGATGCTCATGACAATCGCCCCCATCAAGAAGTAGCCTCCGAAAGCCGGTTCAAACAGACCTTCTCCGCCTCGGCTGCGGGGCTGCGCGCTTCGCACGGTGTCAGCCGGGGAATGGAAGAACCTAAAGGTTTGGTTGGAAGGAGTAGCATCGTGCCGCGCAAAAAGTCGAAGGGCAAGTACAAGCTAAAGACGCACAAGGCGACTGCCAAGCGCTTCCGCCTCACTGGTTCGGGAAAGCTTGTGCGGACCAAGGGTTCGCAGAGCCATCTGCGCCGCAAGAAGTCCAAGCGCGCCAAGCGCCTCTATACCGAGATGCTTCCGGTGACGGCCAAGGGCATCGCCAAGCGCGTGAACCGGCTTGCGCCCTATCTCAAGAAGTACAAGGCCAGCCCGAACGCACGCTCGGGTAGCTCATCCTAATCCGCCGTATCATGATGTTGTGGCCGTTGGGTGCATGCAACAGGCGTCCTCGAGGCGCCGGCGCCCAGGGGTGCACAGGAGTGTGAACCGTGTCACGTGTAAAGGGTGGAGTCGTCACTCGCCGACGGCACAAGAAGATCTTGAAGATGACCAAGGGCATGTATGGCACCCGGAAGAACCTCTTCCGCCGGGCCAACGAGGCCATGCTCAAGAGCCTTTGGTATGCCTACCGCGACCGCCGCACGCGCAAGCGCGATCTGCGCCGGCTGTGGATCGCCCGCATCAACGCCGCTGCGCGCCAGAATGGCACAACCTACAGCCGCTTGATCCACGACCTAAAGCAGGCGGGCATCCAGCTCAACCGTAAGATGCTGGCCGACCTGGCGGTGCGCGACCCGAAGGCCTTCCAGGAGGTTGTCAAGGCGGCTTCCTCCCACTAGCCGCCATTGACCCTTGAGAGCCGGACGGGCTGCCTGCATGGCAGCCCGTCTTCCCTTTCCAAAGCAATCGAATTGTGTTCAGGGCTCCAGGGCCTTGGACCGGCCGCGCTTCACGAAGTCGAGGACGGCCAGGATCAGGATGATATCCAGGATCGCGGCCCCGACCCCAAAGCCCACTCGGCCCAGGGCATAAGCCGCGGGGCCTGAGACGGTGATAAAGGGCAGCGACACGCTCCACTCATGCCTGCCCTCGCCAGGCATGAAAGCGAGTCCATTGCCAATGGCCGCGAAGAGCCCCAGAAGCAGGATGGTCAACGCCTCCCGCACTCTCGGTCCCCAGGCCGCCCTCTGCCTCAAACGCCCTGCCTCCAGGATGCCTGCCCGGATCAAGGCCACCAGTCCGCCCCCAACCAGGAAGGTCGCGCCCGCAAGCGCCGCGATCCAGCGCGGAACGCCAAAGCGCTCGTCGGCAACCGGAATAACATTCAGGGAGATCAGGATGATGTAGAGGCCGATACCCGCGGTCACCAGCCCCAACGACACTTCCATCTTCCGCACGTTGGGTTCCTTAGGGCAAGGCTGGCAACCTGCATTCAACATTATAGGCATGGTGCAATGCACGGCGCCATAGGACCTTTGGGCAGCCCGCCTCTACCCTCGTCATACGCCGATGCTACAATTATGACGCAGGAGGCGCCTATGGCCGAGGATGTGAGGTTTCAGGTGGAAGTAAAGCCGGGAACCTGGCTGCAGCTCGTTCGAGGCGATATCACCCAAGCCGAAGTGGATGCGATCGTGAACGCCGCCAATGCCCAATTGCGGCATGGCGGCGGAGTGGCGGGGGCCATCGTCCGCAAGGGCGGGGATGTGATCCAGCGCGAGAGCGATGCCTGGGTGCGCCGGCACGGCCCCATCTCGCCCGAGAGACCCGCCATCACTTCGGGCGGATCGCTGCCCTGCCGTTTTGTCATCCATGTCGTGGGCCCGATTTGGGGCGAGGGAGAGGAAGACACCAAGCTTCGACAGGCGGTCACCGCCGCACTGGCCCTCGCCGACGAGCTCTCGCTTCGCAGCCTGGCACTCCCGGCCATCTCCACCGGCATCTATGGCTTCCCCAAGAACCGGGCGGCCCGCGTCCTGTTCGAGGCTCTGGCCGACTACTTCGCCAGCTATCCGGATTCAGGGCTGGAGACCGTCGAGATCGTACTCTACGACCAGCCCACCTGGGAGGCCTTTGTGGACGCCTACCGCGCCCGCTGGAAAGAGACGCCTGAGGCATGACGATCTCCTCGCCAAGCAACCCCCGCGCGAAACAAGTGCGTGCTCTCCAAGCCAGCCGGCGTGCCCGCTACCAGCATGGCGCCTTCGTCGTCGAGGGTTCCCGCTTGCTTCGGGAAGCCTTGGAGGCCGATGCTCGCGTCGAATGGGTGTTCTTCACGGGGGGGCCCGGACGCCGAGAACAAGCGCTGGTGCGTCAACTCGCCCGCCGCGGCGCCGAGAGCTTTGAAGTGACCCAGGAGGTCATGCGGGCCTGTTCCGACACTCAAACGCCGCCCGGCTTGCTGGCCGTGGTCCCCATTCCTGACAAGAGCCCCCCTGCGGCGATGGACTTCGCCCTCGTGATCGACGGCGTGCGCAACCCCGGCAACCTCGGCGGCCTCATCCGCTCCGCGTTGGCCGCCGGAGTCCAGGCGACCTTCCTGCTACCAGGCAGCGTCGACCCCTTCAATCCGAAAGTCGTCCGCGGCGCGATGGGCGCCCATTTCCACATGCCCATCCTGACCCTCCCCTGGGAGCAGTTGTCCGACCGCCTTCGCGGCCTCGAGATCTGGGTGGCCACAGCCCAGCGCGGCCGTGCCTACACCAGCCTGGATGGCCGCAGACCCTTGGCGGTGGTCATCGGGGGCGAGGCAAGCGGTCCAGAGCATGATTGGGAGCATCTAGGCGCCCGGAACGTATACATCCCCACCCACCCCCGGACCGAATCCTTGAATGCCACCATCGCAGGATCCGTAATCCTGTTCGAGATCGCCCGTCAGCGAGGAGCCCCATGAAGATTCGTGCCGTCACCGGTTTCGTCGACCCAGGCTGGCCAATCCAGGCCGCCAGGCTAAAAGCGCTTGGCCGGGCGCTCAGGGATTGCCGTGATGCCCTCCAAGCTACCGGTTATGAGGTGCAGACCCTGCGCCTGGCGACGCCCCCGCCATTGGAGATGGAGCCACCCGTCCCGGTCGATGAGCGGCCCGCATTCGCCCGAGCGCTGGAGGCGGAGGCCTTCATCATCGGCATCGACTACGCAGCTGTGGGCCCGGCCTTGCCGCAAGAGGAGCAGGGCTATCACGCCCTGGCCCCCGTGCTGGCTGCCACGGAAAACATCTTCACCTCCGGGCTTTACGCCGAGCCATCGATGGGACTCTCGCTCCACGCCGCCCGCGGCTGCGCCGAAGCCATCCGGGAAATCTCCACCATCTCGCCCGATGGATTTGGAAATCTGCGCTTCGCCGCCCTGGTCAATGTCCCCGCCGGGACGCCATTCTTTCCCGCCGCCTACCATCGCGGGGGACCTCCGGCGGTCGCCTTGGCATGCGAATCAGCTTCCCTGGCGGTGCAGGCACTCGCCGAGGAGACTACCCTATCTGCCGCCCGCCGGCGGCTTGTGAGCACCCTGGAGGTCCACGCCACAACCTTGACCCAGGTGGTCCGGCGCGCCTTGCGCGAGGCCGACGTGCGCTTCGCCGGCCTGGATCTTTCCTTCGCCCCCTTCCCTGAACCAGGGCGCTCGCTTGGCACGGCGATGGAAGCCTTCGGCGCATCTGCCACGGGCCTGGCAGGCTCGGCCGCCGCGGCCGCTTTCCTCGCCGATTGCCTTGACCGGGCCGACTTCGAACGCGCAGGTTTTTGCGGGCTTTTCTTGCCGGTGCTCGAGGATAGCGTACTCGCCGCCCGGGCGGCCGAGGGCCATCTCACGCTCAAAGATCTGCTGCTCTTCGCCACGCTTTGCGGCGCCGGCCTGGACACCATCCCTCTGCCGGGCGATATCTCCGTCGATGCGCTGATGGCCATCCTAATCGACCTGGGCGCGATCGGCTTGCGCCACCTCAAACCACTGACCGCCAGGCTGATGCCCCTGCCGGGAAAGGTGGCCGGCGATGAGGTCCATTTCGATTTCCCTTACTTCGCCGACAGCCGGGTGCTCGAGCCCTATGCCCGACCCCTGGAGGGGCTGCTGGCTGCCACCAGAGTCCTGGACATCGGCCCCCTCCAGATCTGAGCAGGCTTCCTTGTCAGCCAGCGGTGCGACCGTTAGAATGGCCCTGACTTCCAGGGGACTGCGGCGCGGCGAGCCACGCCTCACCCCTGCCTCCAGGACGCATTGCCCAGCATGGATTGGCTTTCCGAACTTAATCCCCAACAGCGCGAAGCCGTCACGGCACCGCCCGGCCCCATTCTGGTCCTGGCAGGTCCGGGCTCCGGCAAGACCCGTGTCCTCACCCACCGCATTGCCTATCTGATCGGCGAGGGGCTCGCCGATCCCCCCTCGCTCCTCGCCGTGACCTTCACGAACAAGGCGGCGCGAGAGATGATCGGCCGCGTCGAGCATCTGCTGGGAGCAGACCCGGCAGGCCACAAGCTACGGGCCGGGCTCACACTCGGAACCTTCCACGCCTTCTGCGCCCGGCTGATTCGCCTCGAGGCCGACCACCTGCCCTACGCCCGCGATTTCGTTATCTTCGACGAGGACGACCAGCGCACCATCATTCGCCAGGCGCTGAAGGATTTCAACCTCGATCCCAAGCAGGTGCAGCCCGGCCGGGTGCATCATGCCATCTCCCAGGCCAAGAACGAACTCATCACCGCCGAGGAATACCCTTCCGGCAGCTATTTCCAGGAAATCGTGCGGCGCGCATACGCCCGCTACCAGGCCACCCTGCTCGCTAACAACGCGCTCGATTTCGACGACCTGCTCCTCTGGGCCGTGCGCCTTTTCGAGGAGAACCCCCAGGTGCTGGGCCGCTACCGGCGCCGCTATGCGCATCTGCTGGTCGATGAATTCCAGGACACCAACACCGCCCAATATCTCCTGCTGCGCTTGCTCGGCGGCGAACAGCCCCACCTTTTCGTCGTCGGCGATCCCGATCAATCCATCTACGGTTGGCGCGGAGCGGACTACCGCAACGTGCACCGCTTCCAGGAAGATTACCCCTCCGCCCGCACCATCCTGCTCGAGCAAAACTACCGTTCCACCCAGACCATTCTGGATATCGCTATGGCGGTCATCAACCGCGCCCCGCGGCGCCAGGTCAAACGCCTTTTCACGGAGCGCGGGCGTGGAAGCCTGGCTATCCTCCACGAGGCTTACGACGAGTATGAGGAGGCCGCCGCCGCGGTGGATATCATCGCCACGCTAACCGCCCGCGGAGCGGCGCAGCCCGCCGATTGCGCCATCATGTACCGCACCAATGCTCAATCACGCTTGCTGGAAGAGGCTTTTCTGCGCGCGGGCCTTCCCTACCGGCTGGTTGGCGCCCAGCGGTTCTATGGTCGCCGCGAGATCAAGGACCTCATCGCCTACTTGCGCCTGATCCACAACCCCGCCGACCAGGTGAGCCTGCTGCGGGTCCTAAACACCCCGCCGCGCGGCATCGGCGCCAAGACCGTCCAGATCCTGCTGGGTCTATCACAGCGGCACAGCCTCGAGCCGGTGCAGATCCTGCTGGACCTGGCGCGCGGCGAGGACTCGCGCTTTGCGGCTGAAATTGATGCCCGCGCCCGTCGCGCCCTAGTGCCGTTCGGTCGGTCGCTGCAGCGATGGCTCCAGGCCAAACAGACGCTGGATGTCGTCGGCTTGATGGACCTCGTCCTTGAAGAGACTGCCTTCGAAAGCCATCTCGACGACGGTACCGACGAAGGTCTGCAGCGCATCGAGAATGTGCAGGAGTTGCGGCGCGCCGCGCAGGACCTCGACACCATGGAGTTGGCCACATTCCTGGAGCGCGTTGCACTGGTCTCCGACCAGGACACGCTCACTGACTCGCTCAATGCGCCCACGCTGCTAACGCTGCATGCGGCCAAGGGGCTGGAGTTCCCGGTGGTCATCATCGTCGGCCTCGATGATGGCCTGCTGCCTCACCAGCGGTCCTTCCAGGATTCTGAGGCCATGGCCGAGGAGCGCCGCCTCTTCTACGTCGGCATCACCCGCGCCCAGGACCGGCTCTACTTGTTGCGCGCTTTCCGCCGGCGGGTCGCGGGCGAGAGCTTGCTGGGCAAACCCTCCCGTTTCCTGGAGGATATCCCGGCCGAATTGCTCGAGGGGGACCTCGCGGGTTTGCAGACCTGGGAGCGCCGCAGCTACCAGCGCCGGACCGCCTGGCAGGGCACCTTCAAGCCTCCCCGCCAGCCACGCTTCCGGCCCGGCATGCGCGTCCGCCACGAATCCTTTGGCGAAGGCATCGTCCTCCAGACCTCTTTGCATCACGACGACGAGGAATTGGTTATCGAGTTCGAGCGGGACGGCGTGAAGCACCTGGCGGCCTCCTTTGCGAGGCTGGATGTTCTGGATGGCTGAGCGTCTCCCAAACGCCCATCGGGTTCACTGCCAAAAGGACACGGGAGCAGTCATGCACGAAAGCGAAGGAACGCAACCATGAAGATCTTTATCACCGGCGGCGCCGGTTACATCGGCTCGGCAGCATCTCAGATGCTGCTGGAAGCCGGCCACCAGGTCACCATCTATGATTCGTTGGTGAAGGGCTACCGCGAAGCCATCCCTGCGGGCGCGCAATTCATCCAGGCCGATCTGGCAGACCTGGACCGGCTCCAGTCGGCCTTGGGTGCGGAGCCCTACGATGCCGTGATGCATTTTGCGGCCTTTATCGAGGCCGGCGAGAGCATGCGCTTGCCTGGCAAGTACTTCCAAAACAACCTGGCCCTGTCGATCGGCTTGATCGAGGCCTGCCACCAGGCCGGCATCCGGCGCTTCGTGCTCTCCTCCACGGCCAGCGTGTATCGCTCCAGCGATGAGCCTCTGCGGGAAGATTCGCCTCTTGGGCCGTCTAACGTGTACGGCCACACAAAGTGGATGATCGAGCAGGTGCTGGAGTGGTACCGGCGGATCCACGGCCTACACTACGCCGCGTTGCGCTACTTCAACGCCGCCGGCGCGCTGCCAGGACGGGGCGAGGCTCACCGACCCGAGACCCATCTCATCCCGCTCGTCCTCCAGGTGGCCTTGGAGCAGCGTCCGCAGGTGGATATCTATGGGACCGATTACCCCACGCCCGATGGAACCTGCATCCGCGACTACATCCACATCGCCGACCTGGTTCAAGCGCACCTGCTCTGCCTGGACGCTCTGCAATCCCAAGATCGTCTTATCTATAACGTGGGCAACGGCGCCGGCTATTCGGTGCGGGAGGTGATCGAGGTGGCGCGGCGGGTCACAGGGCATCCAATCCCCGCCGTGGAAGCTCCCCGGCGGCCGGGCGACGCACCCCGGCTCGTGGCCGAGGCCGGAAAGATCCGCCGTGAACTCGGTTGGAAGCCACAGCACCCAAGCCTGGAGGAGATCATCTCCAGCGCCTGGGAATGGCATCGCAGTCACCCTCAGGGCTATCGGGACGGCTCGGGCTGACCCCCGCATGCGCTATAATGACCACATCGCACCCGCA
>CAZQDE010000016.1:0-36740 GCA_964591485.1 uncultured Anaerolineaceae bacterium
GCCCTTGTTTTCGGTATCGCCCTCGGACTGGTGAGCGCCTGGCGGCGGGGCACGCGGCTGGATATGACCATCCTGCTATGGTCGCTGTTCAGTTGGGGGTTGCCTACATTCTTTCTAGGCATCATCCTGCTCATCTTGGCCCGGGGTTACTTGCCCGTGGGCGGGATGGTCGTCCCGGGACTGAGGCCATCGGACGGTTGGGAGTATTGGATCGATGTGGGGAAACATCTCATCCTGCCCACCATCACGATGGCCATTGTGTATACAAGCTCGTACGTGATGATCATGCGCTCCACTGCCGTCGAAGTGCTCAGCGAAGACTACATCCTGACCGCTAAAGCGAAAGGATTGAGCACCTTCAGAATCATGCGCGACCACGCGCTAAAGAACGCCATGCTGCCAATCGTGACCATGGTTGCGCTTAACCTTGGGTATACCGTCGGCGGAGCGATTCAGGTGGAGACGGTCTTCTCCTGGCCCGGCATTGGCCAGTTGATGTACAAGTCGGTGATGCTGCGGGACTACCCCGTGCTGCAGGGCACATTCTTGCTTCTGGCTGTTAGTGTCATCTTGGCCAATCTGATGGCCGATCTGCTGTACTCGGTTATGGACCCGCGCGTGAGGGCGGAATAGAGAGAGGCGTGATGAAGGAGCAGCTTCAAGAAATCTGGCGAACGTTCCGACGAAAGCCGATGGGGATGCTCGGCACGTTTATGCTATTCTCTGTAGTGTTTATAGCCATTTTTGCACCGTGGTTCGCCCCCTACGATCCTGACGCAATAATCCACGTGGAACCCGAGGACCTCTTGGCCCCACCGGATGCCGAGCATCTGCTGGGTCGTGATGATGCGGGCAAGGACGTTTTGAGCCAGCTTATCTACGGCGCACGGGTCTCATTGACGGTTGGCTTCGTCGCCTCATTCATGGCGATGTTCATCGGTACCACGGTGGGCCTGGTCGCTGGATACTACGGCGGACGGATCGGCAACGCGTTGATGCGGCTGGTGGATTTCCTGCTGGTCATTCCCGACCTACCCCTGATGCTGGTGTTCATCTCTATCTGGGGCCGGGGGTTGTGGAAGATCATCCTTGTGATTGGCCTGCTGGGCTGGACAACCACAGCACGGTTGGTGCGCTCGCAGGTGCTTTCTCTCAAGGAACGCCAGTTCGTTCTGCGCGCTAAGGCGATCGGCGCGAGCAACTTTCGAACGATTATGCGCCATATCTTTCCTCAGGTGCTCCCCATCATCCTGGCTGAAACGGTACTGAGCATTTCAGGGGCCATTATTGCCGAATCCTCTCTCAGCTTCCTTGGGCTTGGCGACCCGATGCTCGTTAGTTGGGGCATGATGCTCAACTTTGCCTTTGAACGAGCCATCAGCCGCATGGCTTGGTGGTTCCTGCTTCCGCCCGGATTTGCCATTGTCTGGGTGAGTGTCGGGTTGGTGTTGATGGGCAGCACACTTGAAGAAATCGTCAACCCGAGGCTAAAGACCCACCATCTCTTCGATCCGGGCAGAATGCTGGAACTCTTTAAAGTGGCATCCCCAGGCCTTAAGCGGCCCGAAGTCACGGAGTGACTTAAATGGCGACATTAGATGTACGGCATCTATCGGTCAGTTACCTAACCGATGAAGGCGTGGCGCTGAACGCCGCCGAGGATATTAGTTTTCAGGTAGATCAGGGAAAGTCCCTGGGCATTGTGGGTGAGAGCGGCTGTGGCAAGACGACGGTCATGTTGGCTCTCCTGCGCCTCTTGCCAGAGGCGGGACGGATCATGGAGGGCCAGGTGCTCCTTGACGGGGAGGATTTGCTGCAATGCAGCGAAGCCGAAATGCGCAATCTACGATGGTCGAAGATTTCCATTGTATTCCAGGGAGCGATGAATGCATTGAACCCCGTGCGTACAATCGAGAGCCAGATCGTCGAGGTATTGAGAATCCATGGCGTTGAAGGCCAAAGTCAACAGGCGCGCGTGAGGGCAGGCGAGTTGCTCGAGCTAGTCGGCATCCCTCCCGAGAGGGGACGACAGTATCCTCACCAGTATAGCGGAGGGATGCGACAAAGGGCCATGATCGCCATGGCACTCGCCTGCAACCCTCGTGTCTTGATTGCCGACGAGCCAACCACCGCGCTGGATGTGATGATCCAGGCGCAGATTCTCAACCTTCTGAGGAAACTGCAGAAATCGCTAAATCTTGCGCTTATTATCGTTACGCATGATCTAGGCGTGGTGGCGGAGATCTGTGATGATGTGCTGGTGATGTACAGCGGGACAGTGGTAGAAACAGGGAGCAGCGATGCCATTTTCAATCATCCGCGACATCCATATACAGAGCGGCTGCTGCAAGCCTTCCCCGACATTGAGAGCCCCAACGCAGACCTGGTTTCCATCCCAGGAAACCCTCCGCGATTGGACGAACTGCCGCCAGGTTGTCGCTTCGCGCCCCGCTGTCACATCGCTGAAGAGCGATGCCACATCGAGGTACCGAAACCGATAGAGATCGAACATCGCCACTGGTGTGCCTGCCATCTCTACACTGGGAGAAGAGAGTGATGGAAGCTCCCATTCTCCAAGTCCAATCTTTAAGAAAATATTTCCCATGCCAGAGAAGTATGGCGGATAGGCTATTTCACAGACGACGCAAATTCGTCCATGCCGTGGACGACGTCAGTTTCACAATAAATAGAGGTGAGATTCTGGCCTTGGTAGGTGAGTCAGGATCCGGAAAGACAACCATCGGGATGAACGTGCTGGGCCTTCAGGAGCCCACAGGGGGCCAGATCCTATTTGATGGCTATGATGTGACCCGGTGGGCGCGGGGCGATCTGGAGAGTGTGAAATCGGATGATGTCGCCACCAAGAAGCGCCGCGAGCAGATCCTAGAATTGCGCCGGCGGGCACAAATCATCTTTCAAGATCCGTATGAATCCTTGAACCCGCGGCAAAAGGTGTTTGAGACGATCGTGGAACCGCTGGAGATCCATCGGATTGGCCGCTCCGCGGAGGAGAAGCGAGAGCGGGTGCGTAAGGCAATGGAGGAGAGCGGGTTGGCGCCGGCCGAACACTTCTGGGACAGGTATCCTGATCACTTATCCGGGGGGCAACGACAGCGCCTGGTCATCGCCGCTGCGCTGGTGTTAGAACCAGAATTGCTCGTCGCTGATGAACCTGTATCCATGCTGGATGTATCCATTCGGGCGGAGATTCTAGGCCTCTTGAATGAACTGCGGGAGGAACGGAATATCACCATCCTTTACACCACGCACGATCTGGCAACCGCAGGGATCTTCACCGACCGGATGGCTGTGATGTATCTGGGGCGGATTGTGGAACTTGGACCGACGCAAGCTGTACTATCTGAGCCACGACATCCGTACACGCGGGCTTTAGTTTCTGTGGTGCCGGCACCGAATCCGCGCCGCCGTCGGAAACAGGTCGTATTGGAAGGAGAAGTGCCCAACCCCATCGACTTACCCAGTGGCTGCCGCTTCCACCCGCGCTGCCCCCAGGCGCAGGATGAGTGCAGTCAAATCGACCCTCAACTCGTACCCGTGAGTGAAGACCACCAAGTAGCATGCTTGCATGCATGAATCGCAATGGAGCACATCAGAAGCGAAAGCATCTTCTCAGGACGTGAGGAAAGGGGAAATACCGATGAAACTCGACGATGTCCTCGAAATTCTTGACGATGTCCCCGACTACAATGCCTTTCTTACGGTTGATGAATTGAATGAAAGCACCCGGCAACTGGCAAGCAGGCATCCGAGGACCGTGGAGCTTCTGCCGATAGGCAAATCACGACAGGGGGAGATCATTCATGCGATCAAAATAGGCAATGGGCCCAAAGTGGCATTGCTGTTCGCCATGCCCCACCCAAACGAACCGATTGGCAGCATGATGCTCGAATTTCTATCGCACCGGCTGGCAGAAGATGAGGGATGGTGTGATTCGCTGGGATATACGTGGTACCTGGTCAAATGCATCGATCCCGATGGCACCCGCCTCAATAAGGGCTGGTTCAAAGGGCCGTTCACGCTCGAAAACTATGCCCGTCATTATTATCGCCCCCCTGCACATCAACAAGTAGCATGGACCTTTCCCATTGATTACAAGACTCTTCATTTCAATGACCCAATTCCTGAGACTCAGGCTTTGATGGGCCTGATCGAGCAGGTGCAGCCGGATTTCATGTATTCGCTGCACAACTCTGACTTTGGTGGTGTGTATTATTTCCTCTGGGAACCGGCACCTCCATTGTACGAGCCTTTCCACAGGCTCGTTGAGAGCCAAGGACTACCGCTCCACATGGGCGAGCCCGAGAGACCCTATGAAGAATTGTACGCAAGCGCCATCTACAAGGATTCATCCATTTTGGCTGAGTACGACTTTCTCGAAGAATACTTGGACTCCGACCCGGCCGAGATCATCTCGGGCGGCACACTCAGCTTCGAGTATGCGCATAGGTTTTGCAATCCTTTCACGCTAATCTGCGAGATGCCCTACTTCTACCATCCGGCGATCAACGACAGCTCGCCATCGGATATGCTGCGCAGGGATGCGCTTCTGCGGGCGATCGAGGAGAGCAGGGAAGCACTGGGATTCTTTTCCGAGCTCTATGATCGTGTAAAGGGCGAACTTACCGTCGCATCGCCCTTTCGAGACGCGATCGAAGAATATCTTCGGACAAGCGACAAAGAGTTGGCCGCTGAAGAGAAATGGGCGCGCACAGACCCCAGCACCGAGCAACCGGCCAGTGTCGCCGAAAAGTTCGATAACCTGGTCATCCAGAAGTTCCATCGGTTGACCATGCTGGGCATGTTTCTTCGCATGCTACAAGTCCAGATCTCGAAAACTGGCCCAGCCCCGGCATTGGTCTCCGCGCAGGAGATCACAAAAGACGCCTTCGAAAAACGCGCCTCCACACTGGAGGCTGAAATTGACTACACCGTGATTCCAATCCAGAAACTGGTGCGTGTTCAATTGGGCAGCGCCCTGCTCACGGCCGATTACGTGGCAAGGGAACGGGCGTAAGTTAGGGAGAGAACCTATGATGGATAGCCGCAGCAAGATCCCGGTTATCAGTGATGGAAGGCATGGGCCATGCTCGATCTCCTCATAAAGAATGGTGCCGTATTGGACGGCACCGGCAAACCGCCTCTCAGAGCCGACGTCGGGGTCTCTCAAGGCCATATCGCTCTCTTGGCGAAGGACATTGAGCATGAGTCGAGCCGGATCATTGATGCCTCAGGGTTGCATGTGGCCCCAGGCTTCATTGATGCGCATACGCACTCCGAACTGACACTGCTGGCGAACCCCATGGCGGAGAGCAAAATCCGCCAAGGGGTGACGACGGAGGTCGTCGGCAATTGTGGAGATTCACCGGGCCCGCTCCTTGGCGCGGCGATGGTCGAGGAACAGGCTGGGGCGCAGATGCTTGGAGTTGATATTGATTGGACCAGCCTAGGCGGTTATTTGGACCGGCTTAGGAGCCAGGGGATTGCAGTCAACGTCGTCACCCTGGTTGGACACAATACGGTCAGAGGTGCGGTCCTGGGATTCGATGATGTGCAACCGACCCCCGAACAGCAAGCTGCAATGGAGCAGCTAGTGGCGGAGGCAATGGAGCACGGCGCACGTGGTTTGTCAACCGGCCTGTTTTATCCACCCGGATATTATGCCCATACGGAGGAGGTCATCGGCTTGGCCAAGGTGGCCGCCAGGTACGGCGGCCTTTATGCATCCCATGTGCGGAGCGAAACCGATCATCTCATAGAGGCAGTGGAGGAGGCCATTGAGATTGGCCAACAAGCCGATATTGCGGTGCAAATCTCACATATCAAGGCAGAAGGCTATCGGAACTGGGGCGCGATCGATCGGCTGGCGCGCGTTCTCGAGGAAGCCAGCCTGCGTGGGGTTGACCTCCACTGCGATCAGTATCCTTACGATGCTGGCCTAAGCTGGTTGGCCTACATCCTTCCCTACTGGGCTCAGGCCGGCGGATCGCTGGAGGTTGCACAAAGATTGCGCGATCCAACAGTGAGATCCCAGTTGCGCGAGGATTGGGAGGCGAATCGCTCCCAATGGGAAGAGCGGGGAGGCATGCAGAGCTGGGACGACCTCATGATCACCACCTGCCATGCCCGACCAGAAATCCAGGGCAGGACCGTTGCCGCGATTGCGGAAGACCAAGGAAAAGACCCATTCGAGGCTGCTCTGGATCTAATCGCCATGAGCGAGGGCCAAGTGGAGTGTGTGTGTTTTGGTCAACTGGAGGAAAACGTCCGGACGCTGATGCGACACCCGCTTGTGGTCGTTGGGAGCGACGGAGAATCGCTGGCACCTTACGGGATATTGGCTCAGATCGGAACCCACCCGCGCAGCTACGGCACGTTTCCTCGGGTTCTGGGACACTACGTGCGCCAAGAAAAGGTTCTCTCCCTTGAGGAGGCGGTGCGTAAGATGACATCCACCACAGCAGATCGATTCGGCATCGCCGATCGTGGTGTGATTCGCGAAGGCGCATGGGCCGATCTGGTTTTATTCGACGCTCAGACTGTGGCTGACAACGCGACCTACACCGATCCTCACCAATACCCTACCGGCATCCCCTACGTGATTGTCAACGGCGTTGTGGTCATTGATCAAGGCCGGCATACGAAGGAACTGCCCGGACAAGTGCTTTGAATCCAGGCTCAGCTTCACCAAGTCGCATCATTCACCGTTGCCGGTGGTGTCAATGCTCTTATTCATATCTGCGATCTTTGCAGCATGAAATATCCGGATTGGCTAACCAGGCCCCGCCTTCCCCGCGTTTGAGATGTGCAACTTCCCCCAAGGAACGGGCCTCAACCGCCCATGATCACCTCTGCATAAATGAGAGCGGCACCCTTTCGGGTGCCTCTACGTTCAGAAAGGGCGGTTCAGACCCTCTTCCTGGCTCGTTGGCCCTTCGGCCGCAGCCGCAGGCGTCGACCTGGACATCGCCGCCATCCGTCAGCCCGGCGGGTTAGGATCAATGAAGCAACTCGCTAGAAATGTAGCGCACGCATGAACGCATCCTGGAATCCGGCATGCGTGGTCAATTCGATGTACTCATCGCGGGCGAGGATTTCGGAAATCTTTTCGCGCTCATCCAGGGATGTCAGCAGCTGAATGGCGCCCCCGCCGGCCGCATTGCCGATCTGGCGGTATCTCTCAAGGGGGATGTCGGGGAACATGCCGATCCTGATCGCGCTCTTCGGATCCAGATAGGTTCCAAATGCGCCTGCCACGATGATGCTCTCAAGGTCCTCGGCTGTGATGCCCGCTTCCTCGAGCAGGATGTCCATGCCGGCGCGAATGGCCCCTTTCGCGAGTTGAATCTCATTCACGTCTTTTGGGGTGATGTGAACGCCTTTCTCCTGCCCCGCTTGTTCCGGGGGTACCAGGACAAACGCCTTTCCATCCATTCGTTTGGCTAGCAAATGATGCTTGTAATCAAAGCGCCCCGATTTCTCGAGCGCCCCCACGCGGACCATCTCGGCCAGCACATCCAGAATGCCTGAGCCGCACAGGCCAATCGGCTTTCGATCCTCAATCGTAAAGAGCTGGAAGGAACCATCATCGATCCGCGCGCGTTCGATCGCCCCAGGCGCAGCGCGCATGCCATCTTTGATATGCGCCCCCTCGAAAGCAGGTCCAGAAGCGCAAGAGCATGTGATCAATCGGTCGCCGATTGCCAGGCTGATCTCGGTGTTGGTGCCGATGTCCAGCGCCATGATCGGGCCCTGCGACGCCAGGATGTCAGCTGCCAGCAACATGGCGACGTGATCTGCGCCCACGTAGCCGGCGATGTTTGGCGGCATGTAGATCATCGCACTGGGGGCAAACCGCAATCCAACTTCGGAGGCCTTCACTTCTAGCGCCTGGCTGACCGCTGGCACATAGGGGGCCCTCCCGAGCTGCTGAACGGGAAGGCCGGCGAAGAAATGGTGCATGGCTGTATTTCCAACCATGACCGCCTCGACAATCTGATCTGGTGCGATGCCGGCTTCGTCACACATCGCCTCCGCCAATCCCTGAATGGCTTCAACCAGGATACGGTGCAGGGTTTGATGCCCATCCTCGTGGGCATCGGCATAGGCAATCCGGCTGACAACGTCTTCACCATACCCGATCTGAGGGTTCATCGCGCCCCGACGCGCCAGCACCTCCCCACTCTCAAGGTCAACCAGATAGGCTGCCAACTTGGTTGTGCCCATATCGACGGCCAGACCCAGCAGCCGCGCATGCGAGGGAAGCAGGGCCACAACCTGTGGGCCCCGTAGGACCACCCGCGCAGACCACGACTGGCGCCGCAGTCTTCGCGGCAGGTCACGCAGCACGGACAGGGGAACGAGCACCTCGGAGAAACCATGCGCATGCAAGCCGTCCCGCAAGCGCACTTCATCCGAGCGCAGATCGTCCAGCCTCGCGGATTCCAGATCGAGCTCGACCGCCCGAACCGGCGGGTTGAGCCGGCGCGCAAGACGCATCCCCTCGATCTGCAGCCGTTGCGGAGTTGTGAGGGAGCTGGCCGGGATCTCGACTTTGAGATCGCTGAGCGCATGCATCTGACATCCCAGGCGTATGCCGCCTTCGATCTCCTCTTGTTCAAGAGTCTCCTGCTCAGTCGAAGTGAGGTCGCTCACGCGCCCCGCCAGCGGCCTCATACGACAGGTTCCGCATGACCCCATTCCACCGCACAGGGCGATGACTTCGATGCCTGCCTGCTGTGCAGCTTCCAGCAGCGTAGAGCCGCGCTCGACTTCGACCCGGCTCCCTATAGGCTCGAAGTCGATCAGCACATGTCGTTGAGGCTCAAGCTCTCTCTTGGGCATAATGCTCTCGATAGCGGCACGTCTCCGCCATGCTGCAATAATCGCAGGTGGTCCGGCCCTGGTGGACAGATTTGCCAATACCCATGACGAATGTCAGAGATTTCATGGGAATCATCAGCCCATTGGGCGTCAGGCTCACGCCAATCTCTTCCGCGGGCAAACTTGCGAAAATCTGCCGTTGGCCGACATCCACCGGCCAATCGATCATCCCGGGACTGAGAGGGATCGTCGTTTCAAGGCCGCTCGAGGCAGCTTCCTGCTCAAAGGACCAGCAGAGCTCATTGGCAATCTGCTCGGTCGCCGCCGAACCCAGGCCATCCAAGGCGAGGGCGTATGCCGGATCTTCCGGCATGATCTCCCTGACGCGCGCCTCAAGCGCCCCGCCGATTGTGCATATTGCTAGAAATACAGACGAGGCGGAGGCGAGGTGCTGGGCAATAAGCGGCCCGCTCAAACGCGTGCCATCCTCCAGATGGACCTGTTCGTGCCGCACCTCCGCAATTTCCCGGAGGTCATAGAGCGCAACCGGAACCAGGAACTCCCGCCCCTCTTCAAGCGCCCTCTCTGCCAGCCGAGCAAACTTCGGGGACCTGTTGCGCAGAGCCTGGGGGCTGGCGCCCTGGCTGCGCAAGATATCATCGACGCCGATTTCCAGGTTCCAACTCCTGCGAATGGACATCTTCACTTCTCGGGTTGCAGAGTCCGGTACTGCTTAATATACCGCCCGGCATAGGCATCGCGACCGAGCAGCAAGTCGATGGCTCGAATCGTCAGGCTGTGTTTGATGGGATCGGTGATCATGCACGAGGCCCCGCGCGCAGCCGCCAGAGCGAGGAAGGCGGCATTGATCACATCTCGCTCAGGAAGGCCAAAGGAAACATTGCTGGCCCCCAGGTTGATGTTCACGCCGAATTCCTTTGCCAGCCGCTCGATGGTCTCCAGCGTCACCCGTCCGGCGTTATGATCCGCCCCGACCGTAAGCACGAGCGGATCAATGATGATGTCCTCCACCGGGATGCCCATCTTGGCGCAGCGCTCGATAATCCTCTCAGCAATGGCCAGGCGGCCATCGGCACTGTCGGGAATCCCATCATCATCCATCGTCAGCCCGATCACCGCCGCCCCATGTTCCTTGATCAGCGGCAGGATGCTCTCCAGAGAACGTTCTTCCCCGTTCACAGAATTGACGAGCGGCTTGCCGGGTGTAATTGCCAGAGCAGCCGCCAGAGCCGCTGCATTGGCGGAATCCAGGCAAAGCGGCACATCCGTGGCATCGCTGACTACCCTGACTACTTCGGGCATCACCGCGGGCTCGTCGATCCCCGGAACACCGACGTTGATATCGAGGACATCGGCCCCGGCCTCCACCTGGCGCTTTGCAAGTTCTACGATCGATTCATAGTTGCGCGCCTCAATCGCCGCGGCAAGCTTCTTCCGTCCTGTGGGATTAATCTTCTCGCCGATGATGGTGAGTGGGCCATCCGGACGGATGCGCAGCTCGGTGCTTCCGTTGCTGAGTGTTGTCTCCATGACTGTGCCTCCCGTAGTCAGCATGAATTGATCGCATAGGATATATCCCCTGGCGGATCCTTGCCACCTGGGGATTATGCGCACTCCTATATAAGGACATGGCCGCTCTGGCCATACACGCGCGCCGAGCGGGTGTGATCACCGAGAAGGTTTTCCTACGCTCTTCCATCATCTGGACCCTGATCCGGATCAGGATCTTGCTTGCAGTAGGTAGACCCTATCCCCTGGCCGAACTTCAGCTGGCTCCTGCCCATCGCTTGGCACCAGCAAGTAGCCGCGCCGACCATTGTTCAGGAACTGAAGGGCCTCTTTCAAGGTTACCGCCGGCAATTGCTTATCCAGGCTCTGGGCGGCGAAATGGGCGAACTCTTTGCATGGCGCAGCGAAAGAAACCACATCCAGCCACACCTGTCGGCCCGTCGCCTTGTTCTCAAACATAACCCTCTCGCCAAGATCATCCGGCCAGATTTCCTCTTGGCAATCGATGATGATATTTTCGCCGGCAATGCCATCCTCCATGTGATCTCCAAACCGCGCCCGCATCGCCTCGTAATGGGATGTGAAGCCAATGCAAATCAGATCGCTATTGTCATAGGCCTTGGCAGGGTGGTCGATGTGATGAATGTCAAGGACGCGCTCACCTTCTTGTGTAGTGGCTTCGATGCCCTTAGTCGTGATCAGCAGACGATCCACCTCCATCCGCCGTGAAGCATCGTAGATATTTCCTGCAGGCGTCTCGATGATCAAGCCATTGGGCTGTAACTGAACTAACTTCACTTTTCCCAGCTCACGCAGCTCTTCAACCATCTTGGAATTCTCCAGTCAATGAGCGGAAGTCCCACCTGAAAGCAGGGGCCAATAGAAACCCCTCACTTTCACACAGCCGCGTCCGCCCCTCCATCTCGAAGCGCTCTCTCGGCTGCCCTGATGATGCTCTGCAATTCGGTTTGCAGGTCTTCTGGCAGCGGCATGGGCTGGTGATCCCTCAGAATGCGGGTGAACGTCTCACGTGCTCGTTCACGGATCTCGGGCGAGGGTCCGGTGTCCACCCTCGGGGCCGGGTGCGTGAGTTCAGGCAGCCAGATTTCCCGAATCGCCTGGCGAGTATGCCTCTGCGCCAGGAAGTGCCCCCCTGGCCCCACCGCCGCAATCACATCCAGGGCCAGATGTTCGGGATCGGTATCGATCCCTTCCGCCAGCCTCCGGTTGGTGTGGTAGATCTCATCGTCAAAGATGATCTGCTCAGGGCACAGCAAGGTCGCTGCCTTGAGCAATCCCAGCCCCTCGACCATATCGGCCCCAGCCAAAGCCGAGAGCAAGGAGGTGTAGACGCTATCCCGGCCCAATTGCCACGTCCCGGGCTCCGGGGCGTCCATGCTGAAGGCGCCTCCCAGGGATGGCACACCCCAATCATGCGCAAGCTGGACTGCCGCCGCGTTGCATAGATATTTCTCTGGTATTCCCGTGAGATAGTCGCCCGATCGAGGATCCATCACGGAGGCCAGCAGGGAGTGAAAGACCGGCGCCCCAGGCGCCACCAATTGCATCAGAACCATGGCGCTGATGACTTCGGCATTGCCAACCACCAGCGCCCCAGCCATCGTGGCCGGAGAGGTGGAGCCAATGTTGGGCATGGCCATAAACCCCACCGGGACTCCTGCCTCCGCGAACACCATGGCTCCTTCAATGCCATGCCGATCCTGGCCAAGCGGGGCAATAGTGCAGACCAGGCTCGAGAGAGGCGGCCGCTTTCGAAGATCCTCCTTGCTGCCCGCGATGGCCTCCGCCATTTCTAGAGCAAAACGCGCCATTCCCTTCCCAATAATCGTCGCACTCTGGACATGTTTCAAAGTGTTATTGAAGCTGGCGTCCAGCTCATGCAAAGGTCCCATGCGCCCATAGTCTTGTGCGCTGACAATTGGCCAATAAAAGGAGATCGAGGGGAGATAATCGGCCACATGCGCCATCATGGCCACATCGGCCTTCGTGGAGCGGCGATGCTCGCCTGTCTCGAAATCAATGGTTTCAGTACCGGAACCATCTGTGGAGAAATAGCTGGCAGAGCCATCCAGAATCAGCTCGGTCCCTGGGGCCCGCCCAGAGAGCACGTAGGTGCGCGGCGCGTGACTCATCGCTTCTAGCACGAGAGCGGGCGGCAGGCGCACGATCTGGCTTTCAGGGTCCACCCGCGCGCCGTGTCGTTCAAAGACTTCCAGCGCCCGCTCAGAGGGGAAGTGCACACCCACGCTTTCCAAGATATGCAGGGTGGCTGCTCGGATCTCGGCTACCTGGTCATCGCTAAGGACACTGAACCGCACCCTCGGCCGAACGGGCTGAATATGGACCATTGCTCACTCCAACTCTCCGGGATACTCTGTATCGCCTGGAAAGCAAACGGATATTCATGAGCGGGAGCAGGAGGAGAAGCTCATTCCGCTTCTGGCGTTTGCAAAGCCCTCACAATTTCACCCATGTGCTCTTCATCATGTTCGATCATATATTCAACCATATGGGCAATACTTCCGCGTTCACCCCCCCAGGGGAAGACCAAATCACCTGGAAACCGATCGGCCGGGATATCCTCGAGCGCGGCCTTGAAGTCCTCGCGGGCCTGCTCCCATTCCGTCAGGATCTGTTCGGCCGTCCACTCGCGCATCCTTTCAGCTGCCAGAAGGTTGAACTCGGTTTCATCCTCTCCAATATTGGGAATTACGTACTCCTTTCCAGCCATAAAGGCACGCAGAGCCTTCGCCACCTCACGATCCCAGGTGGCAATGTGCCCAAGGATGTCCTTGATGCGCCAGCCCGTATCGGCGTGGGCGCAGCGCTCCAAATCGACCCCCTCAATGACCTCCTGGATAGCGGCATGCGTCTCAGAAAGCCTTTCGATGAGCTGATTCTTCACATGACGTTCCATTCCAGGTCCTCCTCTTGCAGCTATCGCGGCCCCTGCAGCGACATGTCGGTCACTATTGGGCGCATTATAACATATTCATTTCGCTTTACTCCCTATTGCGGAAAGATTGCGTCTGATTTAGAAGCGTTGACGAAGCAGGATTGACATTTCGGAATCCCTGCATTATCCTGATAAGGGTGGAGGCTCCCTTCAGTGACGCCGGCGTCATAAGGCAAGTGATGTTGGCTCGGCACCCAAACCGCCGCATCCGTTGCGTTACTCGCAATTCGCCGATTGCGCTCAAGTCCAGCTCCTCCAAGAGATTGCCAGCGGCTATGCGCAAAATAGACCAAGTAGACCGGAAGATCATCGCCCTGCTCAATCAAGATGGGCGCATGTCGAGTGCGGAGATTGCCCGACGGTTGGGCGGCATCACGGCTCGCGCGGTCGCCAACCGGATCAATGCATTGATGGAAGAAGGCATCATTCAAGTCCGCGCGGTTGTAAACCCAGAGGCTCTCGGGTTTGGCGTGCTCGCCGACGTGTTCATCGAAGTTGAGCCGGGCCGGGTTCAGGAGGTGGCCTACCGCTTGGCCGATCTGCCGCAGATTAGCTATTTGGCCTGCGCCACAGGCGAAACCGATATCATTGCCTCCGTGCGCGCTCGCGATATTCAAGAGTTGTATGACTTCGTTATAGAAACTCTGGCCAGGATACCTGGAGTGCGGCACACACAAAGCTATACTCTTCCACTTCGCATCAAAGAGAACACCTCCTGGTTGCCCCCTGACACACTTGACGAGGACGAGGGCAACCCATCAGCACCGCATCAAGCTCAGGGAGAATAACATGGAGCAAGTGCAACCGGCACCCATGAGCCAATCGACACTGCCGTCCCATGCGCAAGTCGTGATCATCGGCGGGGGCGTGATAGGCTGCAGCGTCGCCTATCACCTCACCAAACTTGGTTGGCGAGATATCGTATTGCTGGAACGCGCCCAGCTCACGGCTGGGACTACCTGGCACGCGGCCGGACTGGTTGTGACTCCCAGCGCCGATGAAGTAAGCGTTGAGATGTCAACCTACACTGTGGAGCTCATGAAGGCTCTCGAGGCTGAAACCGGCCTTTCGACCGGGTTCAAGCCCATCGGCTACTTGCAGCTGGCCTGCACCCCCGAATGGTTGGAAGAAAGGCGGCGGATGGCCGTGGGAGCCCGCAGATTGGGCGTCAATTATCAGGAAATCTCCCCCGCGGAAGTGAAGGAACTATGGCCGCTCGCAGAAACCAAGGATATTTTGGCCGGCTTCTACACACCGGAGGACGGGCGCGCCAACCCAGTTGATTTCACAATGGCACTGGCCAAAGGCGCTCGTGTGGGCGGGGCGCAAATCATCGAAGAAACCCCTGTGACCGGAATCCTCCAGAACAAGGGTCGCGTGACCGGTGTGGTCACCCCAAAAGGAAAGATCGAGGCCGAGTTTGTGGTCAATTGCGCCGGGCTGTGGGCTCGTGAGTTGGGAAAACTTGCCGGAGTCAACATCCCATTGCAGGCCGCCGAGCACTACTACTTGATCACCCAGCCTATCGAAGGTGTGCATCCCGACTTGCCGATCATCGAGGATTTCGGCCGTTATGCATATTTCAGGGAAGAGGTGGGCGGTCTTCTAGTCGGGTTCTTTGAGCCCGTCGCGGCTCCCTGGGGGGTGGAGAGCATCCCGGAGAACTTCGCATTCGGCGAGATCAATCCCGATTGGGATCGCATGATGCCCTACATCGAAATCGCGACGGGCCGCGTTCCAGCTCTCAGGGACGCGGGGATCCATAAATTCTTCTGTGGTCCAGAGAGCTTCACGCCAGATGGCGGCCCGCTGCTGGGCGAGGCCCCGGAGCTGGAAAACTTCTACGTGGCGGCCGGGCTGAACTCCCTGGGCATTCTGCAGGGCGGCGGGGTCGGGCGTATCATGGCCCACTGGATCGTGGAGGGCTATTGTCCGGTCGATTCCACTCATATTGATATTGCCCGTTGCCTTCCCTTCCAAGGGACGAAGAGATTCTTGGTGGACCGTACGGTGGAAACCCTGGGTTGGCAATACAAATTGGTCTTCCCCAACACTTCGATGCAGACCGCTCGCAACGTCCGCAGGACGGCCATCCATGAGCATCTGGCAAGAGCAGGGGCCTTCTTCACCGAGGGCATGGGATGGGAGATCCCGGATTGGTATGCCCCTCCCGGTGCTGAAGCCAAGATCGAGAAGTATAGCTGGGGTCGCCAAAACTGGTTCGAATACCTCGCCGAGGAGCATAAGGCCTGTCGAGAGGCTGTGATCCTCATGGATGTCACTTCGATGTCGAAGTTCCTGGTACAGGGGCGGGACGCAGAAAAGGCGCTGAATTGGATTTGCGCCAACGATGTGGCTGTCCCAGTTGGAAAGGTCGTTTACACCCAATGGCTGAACGAGCGCGGCGGCCTCGAGGCCGACCTTACCGTCACGCGCCTGGCCGAGGATAAATTCTTCATTGTGAGCGCTGGCGATTTCTATACCCATGATCTCTACTGGCTGAAGAAGAACATCCCCCCCGATGCCCACGTGTTCATCACCGATATGACATCGGCGTACACTCTTCTAAACCTCCAAGGGCCAAAATCCCGCCAGCTTATGCAGCGAATTACATCCGCCGACGTGTCTAAAGAGACCTTTCCCTACATGACGGCGCAGGAAATTGATGTGGGCTATGCCCTGGTCTTGGTGATGCGAGTCACCTATGAGGGCGAATTGGGATTTGAACTCTACATCCCGGCCGAATTCTCGGCCCATGTCTATGAGACGGTGGTTGAAGCCGGGGCGGACTTGGGCTTAAGGCATGCCGGATTTCAGGCCTTGAATTCGCTCAGGATTGAGAAGGCCTATCGCGAGTACGGTTACGATATGGATAATACAGACACGCCCATCGAGGCCGGCCTCAGCTGGGCCGTGAAGTTCGACAAACCGGGAGGCTTCATCGGTAGGGAGGCGCTCTTGCGGCGCAAGGAGAGCGGCCCGCCGAAATATCGGATGGTGCAATTCCTGCTGGAGGATCCGGAACCACTCTTGTATGGAGACGAGACAATCTACAGGGACGGGGAGCTTGTGGGGCATCTGCAGACCGGCGCCTATGGTTTCACGCTCGGAGGGGCTGTCGGGATGGGCTTCGTGGAAAACGAAGACGGCGTGACTGCTGACTTCATCCACAGCGGCACTTACGAGATCGATATCGCCGGGGAGCGCCACCCCGCCAAGGCTTCCCTGCGCCCGATGTATGATCCCGAAGGGATCAGGCCGCGTTCCTGAATGGCTGCCCAGGAGCGATTTCCGTTAGAATTGCCCGGCCCTTGCTGGCCAACCGGAACGTGATGGAGAAGTCGACCTCGAAAGCCCAAACTCTATGTTTCTGTCTTCCAGGGTGTGGAGGTAGGGAATGGAAATCCGTGTGCAGCTTTATTCGATCCTGCGGGAGAAGCTCCCCGCAGAGGCGAAGGGCTCCGCGGTTTGGCAACTGGAAGACGGAGCAACGTTGGCAGAGCTTCTCGCCGACCTCGGCATTGAGCGAAGAGTAGTTGTTAGTGTGAACGATGTTCAAGAGCCAGATCTTTCACGCCCGCTGAGCGATGGCGACGAAGTAAAGATCTTCGCGTCCATCAGCGGGGGATAGATCCCGACAAATCGGCTGTCGAAGGATCAAGCATAAATTATAAATGGGACGACGAAGCTCGCTTGGCGCAGACTGTGGATCGAGATTACACATAGAGATTCGAGAGGAAGTGGGCCATGCCATACGGATATCACGGAAGAATATTGCACGTTGACCTCACCTCTGGCCGGTTCAAAATCGAAGAACCATCAGAGGCTTTCTACCGCAAGTATATGGGTGGCAGCGCTCTGGCGCTCCATTACCTGCTCAAAGAAATGCCTCCCGGCGTGGATCCGCTCGGCCCCGAGAATATCTTGGTGCTGGCTCTCAGCGTGCTAACCGGGGCGGCCATTTCCGGCCAGAGCCGAATCACTGCGGCAGCCAAGTCTCCTCTGACAGGGGCAATCGGCGATTCGCAGGGTGGAGGCTTCTTCCCCGCGGAATTGAAATTCGCCGGATTCGATGCCCTCGTGATAAGAGGCAAATCTGAAAAACCTGTTTACCTCTGGATAAGCGATGGCAACTATGAGCTCCGCGATGCCTCACACTTATGGGGCAAGGTCACGGGCGAGGCCGAGAAGCTGATCAGGGAGGAATTGGGCGACGAGAAAATCGAGGTCCTTCAAATCGGACCTGCGGGAGAAAAAGGCGTGCGCTTCGCCGGGATCATCGGCATGTCCAACCGTGCCAACGGACGCACAGGGATGGGAGCTGTCATGGGCTCCAAGAACCTGAAAGCCGTGGCCGTGCGTGGCAAGATGCGCCCGCAAGCTGCCGCCAGGGATCGGCTCCGAAAACTTGCCCAATGGGGCGCAGCGAATCTGGCCGATTCCGATATCGCCGGACTTTCAAAGTATGGGACCGCCGAAACGACCGGCGCCAACCAGGCCTCCGGCACCCTGCCCTCCTACAACTACAACAGCGGTGTATTCGATGGATGGGAGGCCATCGATGGCACGACCATGTATGACACCGTGTTGAGAGGCGCAGCCGAGGGCAAGCAAGACCGCCTGGGGCGGGACACTTGCTATGCCTGCACTGTCCGCTGCAAGCGTGTGGTAGAGATCACCGAAGGGCCCTACGTAGTCGACCCCCATTACGGTGGGCCCGAATACGAAACGACCTCGACCTTCGGCAATTACTGCGCTATTGACGACCTGGCAGCCATCTGCAAGGCGAACGAGATATGCAACAAATATGGCATGGACACCATCTCCTGCGGAGCGACCATCGCCTGGGCGTTTGAGGCCTTCAATGCGGGAGCGCTCACCCTGGAGGACACAGACGGGCTCGACCTGACCTGGGGCAACGCCGAGTCGATGGTGGCCCTGGCAGAGAAGATCGCCAAGCGCGAGGGTTTTGGGGACCTGCTGGCCGAGGGGTCCGAGCGCGCCGCCAAGAAGATCGGGCGCGGCACCGAGGCTTACCTTATCACCTTCAAAGGGCAGGAGGCGCCTGCACACATGCCGCGCGTCAAGCGCTCGCTGGCCGTCATTTATGCCACGAACCCCTTTGGCGCTGACCACCAAAGCCATGAGCACGACCCGGCTATCGAGGGCGATTTCGAGTATTACGCCGAGCGGTTGGCCCTTCTAGGCTTCAGCGAGCCGCAAGAACCCCAATCCTTGAGCGACGAAAAGATCCGTTTCGCGGCCGTGACCCAACGGCTGTACAGCCTCATGGACAGCCTGAACCTCTGCCAATTCGTCTTTGGCCCGGCCTGGCAGCTCTACGGGCCCGCGGATATCGTGGAACTGGTGCGCAGCGTCACGGGCTGGGAGGATGTGACGCTGGAGGAATTGCAGACAGTAGGCGAGCGGCGGCTCAATATGATGCGGGCCTTCAACGCCCGCGAAGGCTTTGATCGCAAGAATGATACGCTGCCCGAAAAACTCTTCAAACCCCTTAAAGGCGGCGTGAGCGATGGCTGGAAGCTCGATCGCCAAGAGGTGGATGCGGCGCTGGCCAAGTACTATGAGATCTGCGGCTGGGATGCCGAGACGGGTAACCCCACGCGAGCAAAGCTGGAGGAACTGGGCTTAGGCTGGGTCGCGGATCTCTTATAGGGATATCTCCCGCTGAGACTGTCCCAAAAGGGCAGTCTCTTTCCTTCTTCGCGGAGTTCGGAGGTTTGCCTCCGGTCTCTGGCTCGCGCCCGAGACGCGTGGTCGGTCGTCCGGGTGCGTGCATGCTGGGAACCTCAGGGAAGGGGGAATCCACATCATAATGCTCTGGGGAACCCCTCCCCGCTTCGCCTGGGGCAGGCGCCTCCGCGGGTGCTCGGCAAGACATCAAGTGGCTGGGGCGTGCTTCTTCCCTGCGAATCTCTTCATTTCCCCCTCCCCCTCTCGGGATTGCCCTCGCGATATTTTAAGACAGCCCCTGAACAACGATCAGCAGCGCACGCGTTGTAGCTTGGGATCGTACATCGGCCGCAGCGAGGCCCTGGCGGGATAGCGCACCCCTGCGATTTCGATTTCATAGCTGCCGCTCTCGATGAAATCGACCGATGCGATTCCCCCCTCGTTTTCCACCGCGCCCACGCCAACCGAGGCCCCCAGTGTGTGCCCATAGCCCCCCGCCCTGATGTACCCCACAGGGACGCCATCCCGGTAGATGATTTCGCCATAATTGAGCAGCGGTTCCGGGTCCTCGAGCAGAAATTGCACCAGGCGGTATTCCAACCCGGCCTCTTTCCGGCGCAGGAGCGCCTCCCGGCCTATGAAACCGCCCGGCTTGTCAAACTTCACAAAGCGGCTCAGGCCGGCCTCCAGAGGCGTGTCGGCATTGTCGATATCGTTGCCATAATCGCGGTAGGCCTTCTCCAGGCGCAAGGTGTCCAGGGCCTGCAGCCCGATAAGTCGCAGCCCAAATTCTGCCCCCGCTTCCATCAGGATATCGAAGACGTGCAGAGAGAATTCCGTGGGGATATAGAGCTCCCAGCCCAGCTCGCCCACATAGGTCACACGGATGGCCTTGACGAGAGCATAGCCGATGTCTATCTCCTGCATGGTGAGGAAGGGGAAGGCCTCGTTGGACATATCGGCGCTCGTCACGCGGCTCAAGAGATCGCGCGAGTTCGGCCCCTGCACGTTCAACACGCTGTATGCCGAGGTGATATTGGTGGCGCATAGGTGCGCATCTTGTGGTGTATGGCGCCTTAACCAGGCCTGCACCGCCCTGATGGTGCGGTCGGCGGTGAGGATCAGGAATTGGTCTTCGGCCAAGCGGGTGACGGTTAGGTCGGCCTCGATCCCGCCGCGTTCATTCAACCATTGGGTGTAGACACAGCGCCCGATAGGCACAGCCACATTGTTGGCACAGATACGATTAAGAACCTCTTCCGCATCGCGGCCCTGCACGAGGATCTTCCCCATCACAGAGTAATCCAGCAGGGACACACTTTCGCGGGCAGCGCGGTGTTCTTCGGCGCTGTATTCAAACCAGCTTGGTCGCTTCCAGGTGTATTCGGCTTGCGGTTCGACCCCCTCGGGTGCGAACCACTCTGGATATTCCCAGCCGGCATATACCCCAAAGTGGGCCCCGGCATCCGCCAGGCGGTCGTGGAAGGCGGATCTGCGCGCCATCCGAGCGGTCTGGAAGTGTTTGTTGGGATAGCCGATATCGAACATGAAGCCCAGCAATTCGACCGCCCGGTCTTTCACATAGCTTGGCGTATTCTCGAATGGCATCATGCGGGCGATATCGACCTCGGTGATATCGACATCGGGCACGCCATCCACGATCCACTGGGCCAGGATCCTCCCGGCACCACCACCCATCAGAATGCCCAATGAGTTGAAACCGGCAGCCACATAGAAATTATCCAGTTCCGGCGCCAGCCCCATCATAGGCTCCAAATCGGGCGTGAAGCTCTCCGGCCCGCAGAAAAACTTCTGAATCCGGGCATTCTCCAGCACGGGGATCCTTTTCATGGCCTCTTCGACGTAGGGCATCATGCGATCCCAGTCGGGCTGGATTTCGCCGAAGATGAAATTCTCGGGGACACCCTCCACCGCCCAAGGAGCGGAGGCGGGCTCGAACAGTCCTAGCAGGATTCCTCCCACCTCCTCACGATAATAAGCGTATCGATCGAGGTCCACCAAGACGGGCAATTCCGGGTCGACACCTCCTATGGGCTCGGTAATCAAGTAATAGTGCTCGGTAGGCTGCAAAGGGACCTTAACGCCCACCATTTCGCCAATCTGGCGCGCCCACATGCCCGCGCAGTTGACCACGATATCCGCCTGGATCTCGCCCCGCGTCGTGATCACCGTGGTCACCCGGTGCCCTTCCTTCCTGAAGCCGATGACCGGAGTCTCTTCGAAGATTTGCGCGCCCCCCATGCGAGCGCCCTTTGCCAGCGACATGGTTACGTCGATGGGGTTGACACGGCCGTCCCCGGGCGAATAGAAACCGGCCAGAATATCGTCCGCGTAGATCAGCGGCCAGAGTTCCTTAACTCTCGCGGGAGAGATTTCTTCCATCGGGGCGTCAAAGAAGCGATCGAAGGCAGCCACCCGGCGGTATTCTTCCACTCGATCGGGGCAACTGGCCACAACAAGCATTCCCACATTCTTATTGCCCGTTGAAAGACCGGTTTCGGCTTCCAGAGAGCGATACAACTCGAGGGTGTACTTCGTCATATCGAGAGTGGTTTCGCTGAAAAAGCCGCCCGCCTCAATCAGCCCAGCGGCATGCCAGGTGGTGCCGGATGTCAACTGGGCCCGCTCCAACAGAACCACATCCTTCCAGCCGAGTTTGGTCAGATGGTAGGCGGTGCTACACCCGATCACACCCCCTCCAATGATTACAACTTTCGCATGGGCTGGAAGCTCGTTCGCATCCCTGGTTGCTGTCTTCTTGGCCATCATATCAATCCTTCAGCGATTTCGCAGTTCTCTCCGCTGCAGCGAGGATCTGGTCCAATTCCTTGAGAACTTGATCCTCCAAGGGCGCAGGGTGGTGGGTATCGTGGATCTTCTTGAACTCCTCCAGAGCGACCTCCCGAGGCTCCCGAAGATTCCCCTCAGCGTCCTGTTGGTGAAAGAGTGGCGAGTAGTAGAAATCGCGTAGATGCTTGCGCGTGTGCTTCTCGCGCAGGAAGTGGCCCCGCGGGCCCACAGACCTGATCACCTCCAGGGACTCCTCTAGATCTTCGAACACGAATTCCTTATAGGTGTGATACACACTCAGAGCGATCTCGTGGTCTAGAATGATTTGCTCGGGGTATAAGATCATAGAGGAATCCATCAATCCCATATAGCCACAGATCTCACCCCCGGCCAATGGAATCTGCACGCTGCCAGATCCAGCCTCGAAGGCGGACTGCCAGCCAATATCCTCTGCATCGCTGCTGAAAGAACCGCCGCCAAGGCTTGGAACATTCCAGGCATGCGCAAGCTGCACGGCAATCAATGACCCCGGCAGAGGCACATCCCCGATATATCCGCCGGTGCGCGGATTCATGAGCGAATTGATGATCGAATGGAACACCGGCGCGCCGGGATAGGCCAGCTGCATTAGTACCATGGCGCTGATCACTTCGGCATCTCCCACCATGAGCGCTCCGAGCAACGAGGCCGGAGCCGTCGACCCCATGGTGGGCATAGCCATAAAACTGGTGGGGATGCCTGCCTCGGCGTATACCAGGGCGGTCTCAATGCCGTGGGCATCCTGGGCCAAAGGCGCGATGGTGCAAATATTCGCACACACGGGCGACCTGCGACGGCGCTCGGCCTCACTCCCGGCGACCACGGTCGCCATGTCGACAATTGCAGGCGCCAGCTTGGGGTGTACAGTGGTACCGCCGCGCACATGCTTCAAGGTATTCGTCAGGCCGGCGTGGCATTCGTGCAGGGGAGCTGTCTTCCCATAATCCTGGGCGCTCACCAACGGCCAGAAGAAGCTGACCATGGGCAGGGCATCGCTGATGCGGGCCATCATGGCGACATCGGCTTTGCGGGAGGCGCGTTTCTCGCGGGTCTCCAGATCAATCACATGCACCCCGCAGCCATCCGTGGCCAAGTAGGAGGCGCTGCCATCCAGAAGCAAATCGAACCTCTCTTCACGGCCGCCCAGCACAAAGCTGCGTGGTGCGGTCGACATCGCCTTCCGCACCAAGTCGGGCGGGATGCGCACGATCCGTGTTTCCCAATCCACTTGGGCCCCATGATCTGAAAAAATCGAGAGCACCTTTTCGCTCGGAAAATACACGCCCACTTCGGACAGAATCTGCAGAGTTCCATTCTGCAGTGCGGCCAACTCATCGGCGCTCAATACTTCGATCCTGTGGTGGGAAGAGATCGAGATGATATCGGGAGTCTCTGAGAACATGGTTCCTCCTGTTACCCCGTCAACCTGCTGCAGACAGGCTCCGAAATGAGGCTCCAGCCTGGTGCCTATCCCTCCTAGCCCGACATGGAAGCATCACATCTGGAACATTTGAATTTCCGGGAAACGGGCGGCATTAGATTTCATGTCCCCCTGAGTCCCGTTTCCCGGAAATCGTAGACGCCCTATTCTTTAGCAGCCTTGATCGCGTCGTTGAACACATTCAGGGTCTCGTCCACATCCTCATCGCTGAGGGCATAGCACAGGAACCAGGGCTCGCGTGCATCGCCATCTGGCTGCACACCTCTCAGGATGAGCTCGATGGCCAGCCTCTCGTAGAGCTCGCCGTCCCCTTTGAAATACTCGCGAAAATCTTGCGGCTCTTGGTCACAGCCCAAGATGATGCCGAACATGGGCGGCAGCCCGGTCAATACATGCGGGATGTCCGCCTCGGTCAGTATTTCGCGAATACCGCTCATTAGGGCCCGGCCGCGCTGGTTGATGGCGTCGAGGATCGGCTCCGACTCAAGGATTTCAAGGGTGGCCACGGCTGCCACCGTGCCGACTACGTTGCCAGAATAGGTCCCTCCATGGGCCATCGCTCCGGGCTCGATGGTCATCATCACGTCTTCTTTGCCGGCGATGGCCGCAATCGGGAAGCCATTGCCCATCGCTTTCGCGTAGGTTGCCAGGTCGGCCCGAACGTTGAAATACTCCTGGGCTCCGCCGTTGGCAATTCTGAATCCGGTCTTGACTTCGTCGAAAACCAATACAATGCCATATTGGTCACAAAGCTCTCGCATCCTCTCGAGGTAGCCCGGCTTGGGCATGATGCCGGCAGCATTCCCCAGCATGGGCTCGACGAAGACGGCGGCGATATCGCCCCACTGAGCTTTAATGGTCTCTTCCAATCGCTCGAAGTCATTGAAGGGCAGGTTAATGACGTACTGGCTGATCCCTCGGGGGATGCCGGAGGTGGCTTGCACATTAATCGGGCTATGCTTGGATCCAAGGGACTTGGGGCTGGCGGAGGCCGTGCTGAACATAAAGTAATCGGTCATGCCATGATACTGCCCCTCGAACTTGATGAATTTCTCCCGGCCCGTGTGGGCACGGGCGATGCGCAAAGCATGCATCGTGGCCTCGGTCCCGCTATTGGTCAAGCGGACCTTGTCCACTTTGCACATGCGCGCGATGCGTTCGCAGAGCTCGATTTCATAGGGCGTCGTCCAGGCAAAGACGGTTCCATCCTGGATCGCCTCCTGAACACGTTTCACGACGGCTGGATAGCCATGCCCCAGAATGATCGGCCCAAAGCCTAGCCGGTAGTCAATATAGCGCTTTCCATCGGCATCCCAAACGTATGCGCCCTCACCGCGTGTGGCGATCAGGGTGTCATCATCTCCCCAATAGCGGAAATTGGAATTTACGCCGAATGGGATCACGGCCTTGGCTTTCTTGAATAATGCGCTGGTCTTGGGTCCTTGGATGCTCATGCCGTTCTCCTCCGTCAACTCAGTATGCGGTAGTATCTGTCCTGTGGGTACCGGCTGTGTCCCCGGGCTAATGCGAACAAGGCAGGTTCTGTCCCAAGCCCAGGGATTTCGCCTTGCGGTATACCTCCGGCAAGATGGCGGCGTATTCTCCCCAAATGCCCAGGGCGATATAGACAATGATCTCATCTGGTGATTCTCGACCCGGCTCCCTTCCGCCCACGATATCGGGCCATTCGGCATGCACCCGATCAAAGGAGAATTCACCCTTTTCCACCAATTCCACGATCTCAGGGATCCGGGGGCTGACGTACTTCCAGCGGTCTACAACGACCTTATCCGCCTTGGTGATCACATCGTGATCAACTTCTTGATAGGACCCCAAGCGGGCGACAAAGGCCCCTGGCTTGAGCCAAGCATGCTTGAATAGAGCCTGGCTCCCCGTCGTGACGGTGAAGATGATGTCGGATTCCCTGACGACTCTTTCCCGGTCGTCCAGCGGTACGGCGTTCACCTGAAACCCCACGATCGGTTCAAGCTCAGCCGCCCGGGCTTCTGCAACTTCGGGCAGGATATCCACCAGATAGGCCTGTTTGAGCTTGAAGCGCTCCGCAACGGCCAGCAAATGCAGACGGCCCAGGGTCCCAGCGCCAAAGATTGTCACGGTATCTGACTCAGGGCGGGCAAGATAGGCAGTGGTCACTGTGGTAGATGCGGCCGTCTTCAATCCGGTGACCCAACTGGCCTCCATCACACAAGCAGGGAGCCCGGTCTCGGCGTCGAGCAGGATTACCATGGACGAGGTTGTGGGGCGGCCGAATTTCTTCATGTTAATGGGGAAATAGCTGAAGGTCTTTACGAAGGCCAATTCTTCCCCTTCGATGTAGCCAGAGAAAGGCTTGATAAAGGCATCAGCGCCGACGTTCATATAGTATTTATCGCCGTTGACTTTGCCTGCTGCGTCAGCCTTGATGCCTTTCTCGGCCAAGTCCACAGCTTCGGCGACCGTCAACGTCTGTTGCACATCGGCTTCGGTTAGATACAGGATCTCATTGGGGATAGGCATCTCATTCCTCCTTCGCAATGTATTCGCTTCAATGGCCGGCAAAGTGGCATCCCCGATGAGGACAGCCCCAGCCATAGACAATCATTAGGGGCTGGCCCCCACTCTGAAACAGCCAACCCAATGGTCAGGCCCAACTTCCAGAAAGTCGGGTTCCTCCTCCGAGCAACGGTCCATCGCAATTGGACAGCGCGGATGAAAGCGGCAGCCCCGCGGCGGATTACGCGGGCTGGGGACTTCGCCCTCCAAGATGATGCGTTCCCGTTCCAGGTTTGGCTTGGGGATGGGGATCGCGGATATCAGCGCCTGAGTATAGGGATGAAGCGGCTTCTCAAATAGCTCCCACCGGGGGGCCAGCTCTACGATCTTTCCCAGATACATCACGGCTACGCGATCCGAAATGTGTTCGACGACAGAGAGGTTATGGGCAATAAACAGGTACGTCAGCCCGAATTCTTCCTGCAAATCCTGGAGCAGGTTGAGCACTTGAGCTTGAATGGAGACATCCAGAGCAGAGACCGGCTCATCGCAGACAATGAACTTGGGGCGCAGCGCCAAAGCCCGGGCAATGCCAATGCGCTGCCGCTGTCCGCCCGAGAACTCGTGAGGGTAGCGATGGGCGTGATACTCCTCCAACCCGACTTTCCGGAGAATATCCCTCACCATCTCTCGGCGTTCCTGGGGCGTGCCAATATCATGGATTTCCAGGCCAGCTATGATCGAATCGCCCACCGGTTTCCTGGGGTTCAGCGAGGCGTAGGGGTCCTGGAAAATGATTTGCATATAGCGGCGCAGGGACTTCAGCGCTTGCTTCCGCAGACTGAATATATCTTGGCCATCGAATTCCACCGAGCCCCGTGTCGGTTCGATCAAATGGAGCATCGTACGGCCGAGGGTCGATTTCCCACAGCCCGATTCCCCCACCAACCCCAGGGTCTCCCCTTCCCTTATCGTGAAGCTCACCCCATCCACAGCCTGCACCCAATCAATAACCCGCCTGAGAACACCTCCACGCACCGGGAAGTATTTCACCAGGTCTCTAACCTTCACCAGTTCTTTGCCGTTCGCGTTGCTCATGCCCGTCTGCATCCGGTCTCTCGCTCCCTCCAATTGCGCTCGCCTCCGGAGGGTTTCACCCGATTTCCCAAGCCGCTGATGGCAGCGGGAGCGTCTAAGAGTGCTGATATAGCCAGCATCGCACTTCATGCCCAGGTTGAACGGGTTTCAGATCCGGCTCTCTCTCGTCGCATATGGAGAGATTCCGCTCCACACGTACCCGGCATCGCGGAGCAAACCGGCAGCCCTGGGGCAAGTCAATCAGATCAGGGACCGTCCCCTCGATGACTTCCAGGCGCTCTTTGGTCTCGCCAAGGACAGGGATGGATTGAATAAGCCCCAGCGTGTAAGGATGAAGAGGCTTCTCGAAGAGCCGTGTCACCGTGGCTTGCTCGATTATCTGGCCCGCATACATGACGGCGACCCGATCAGCGGTCTCTGCGACCACACCCAGGTCATGGGTGATCAGGATCACGGCCGTATCCATCTGGCTGCGCAGGTTCCGGATCAAATCCAGAATCTGCGCCTGAATGGTCACATCCAGAGCCGTGGTTGGCTCATCGGCGATCAGCAGATCGGTCTCCAGCGCCAGCGCCATGGCAATCATGACGCGCTGGGCCTGCCCACCGGACATCTCGTGGGGATAAGCATGGATCCTCTGCTCAGGGTCTGGGATGCCCACCATGCGCAACAGCTCTACGGATTTCTCCCAGGCTTCCTTCTTCTCAATCTCCGTGTGGATTTCGAAAACTTCAGCTAATTGGTCGCCGACTGTAAGCACGGGGTTCAGACTGGATTGGGGCTGCTGGAAGATCATCGAGATGCGGTTACCGCGAAGGTCCTGCATTTCCGCCTCTGAGAGCGAGCGCAGATCCTGCGAGCCGAAGATGATCTCACCCTGCATAATGCGACCGGGCTTCCTGATGAGGCGCATGATGGATAGCGCCGTGGCGCTCTTGCCGCAGCCGGATTCTCCCACCAGCCCCAAGATTTCTCCCGGCCTGACGCAAAGATCGACGCCGTCCACAGCTTTGACCACCCCATCTTCGGTGAAGAAATAGGTCTTCAAGGCCCTGACGTCAAGCAAAGGTTTGACTCGATTGTTCGTCAAGTTGTCACTCCAAGACATCCATCCGAACCCCTGCCGAAAATGGCGTTCGCTCAAGACGGCACCACAGACCGTTCTCGGAAGGCTCACTCAAATCACGGTTCGAACTTGGCGAGCACCTTATACGGGTCAAGCGCATCCCGCAGACCATCCCCGATGTAGTTAATCGAAATAATCACAAGGAAGATCATCAAACCCGGAAAGATCGCAAGCCATGGGTACTCCACTAGGTGTTCCTGAGCGCTATTGAGCATATTTCCCCAGGTCGGCGTGGGCGGCATGATTCCAAACCCCAAGAAGGAAAGCCCCGATTCCTCCATAATGGCATATCCGATCTCCAGGGTGGATTCGACGATAATGGGCCCCAGGCTGTTTGGCAATATCTCGCTGCGGATGATCCTCATGGCAGAGGCGCCCAATGCCCGCGCGGCCTCCACATATTCCATCTCTCGGACCGTTAGAAAAACCGCTCGCACCAGCCGGGCGGTGGTGGGCCACGCAAGAAGCCCCAGGACCGCCGCGATCGTCAGCACATTGTTGCTCTTGACAAAAGGCAGATTTGCCTCGCGCAGGATGGCACCGAGGAGGATGAGGACCATTAACGAAGGAAGAGCGAGCGTCGCATCGATAATCCTCATGAGGACGTTATCTATCCACCCGCCATAATATCCGGCGAGTGCGCCCACGGGGATACCGATAATGAGCGTTATCGTCATAACCATCAAGCCCACAGACATTGAAACCCGACCTCCGTAGAGGACCCGGGTCATGAGGTCTCTGCCCAAGCCATCGGTTCCAAATGGGTGCTCGAGTGAGGGCGGTTGGTAGCGATTCTTGATATCCGATACTTCAGGGTCATATGGGGACAAATGGGCAAGGCTAATCGCAAGGGCCACGAGGATCAGCACGATTGCCCCGGCCATGGCGCCTGGGTGGCGGCGGAACCGCCGCCAAGTTAGGGAGACCATGGTCTCGTGAGACCGTCTGCCGGTGACTTCCTGGTTGTCCTTCATTGCCTTTTCGTTAGGTGTCATCGGGCCGAGCTTTTCTTTCCATCATTCATATCGGACTCGGGGATCCAACAAGCCATAGAGGATATCCGCCATTAGATTGCTCAGGATGATGATGCCGGAAGCGATCGTCAAGATAGCCAGCAGGATTGGATAATCTCGTGACGTCGCCGCGGTGTAAAACAGGCGCCCCATACCCGGCCATGAGAAGATCAGTTCAACATAGAGCGATCCTGTGAAGATATAGGGGAAGTCCAGCGCGAACATCGTGACCACGGGGATGAGCGCATTTCTGAGAGCATGCCTATAGAGAACCTTACGCTCGATCTGTCCTTTCGCCCGCGCCGTTCGAATGTAGTCCTGGTTGATCACCTCGAGCATGCTGGAGCGCAGGAAGCGCGAATACCAAGCCACCCATCCCACCACTCCCATCGCAACAGGAAGGACCAGGTGCCGGGCCCTGTCTAAGATGGAGAATTCTGCCCCCAGCGTGTACATGCCGCCGGACGGCAGCAGTGCCTTTCCCGTAAATGGATTCTTCAAGGTGGCATAGAAGACTACGATGAGGATCAGGCCAAGCCAGAACTCAGGTATGGCCTGCCCCATAAAGGATAAGGTTGTTGCCACGAGATCAAAGCTAGAGTATTGCTTGAGCGCAGAAATGATGCCGATAGGGATTGCGATGATCGCAACCAGCAGCAGAGTGACGGCCATGAGATAGATTGTGTTCGGCAGGCGATCCGCTATTTGGTCTATCACAGGTTCGCGGGTCTTGTATGAAAAGCCAAAATCACCGCGCAGGACACCCTTACGAGTTCCGTAGCCATCCGCAACCCCATCACCGTCGGTATCGATCTTCATCCAATCGTTTCCGACGAGCCAGACGAGATATTGAACCGGCAGCGGCTTATCCAGGCCAAATGAGCGCCTGATAGCCTCCCTCTTTTCGGGAGGAATGCGATTGGTGCGGCTGTAGGCACTCATCGGCCCCCCCGGCGCAATATTGACCAGAGCAAATAGAACCATGCTGATCAATAGCATCATCGGGATGGCCTGGAGCAGGCGGCGGACAATATACTGTCCCATCTTCAACCCTCATTCAAGTCTTCAGGGGCTTGCGCTTCTTTGAAAATTGGCATTCCCTCAGTTACAGATCCGTGGTCTCGCAATAAGCAAGATGGGGGGGCGAAAGCTCCCCCCATCTAATTCCTTGGAATGCCGCGGTCACCTCAGCGATGCTGTTCTACTCGCTGACGGTCCAATCAGCGATGTTCCATGTCACGGGGTCATTGACTGAGGGTTGAACGCCCTGAAGCCGTTCAGAAAGGCCATGCATTTCCAGCGTAGAGAAAAGCAAGATCTGCGGGAGTTCATCGTCGAGAATCTCTGCCATCTCGCAGGCGACTTCCTTACGGTACTCTTCGTCCAACGTGTAGAATTCGTCGATCAAGGCATCCATTTCCTCGTTGGCCCACCTCCCGTAATTCCAATCGCTCCCGGAATAGTACATGGACCAGATGAAATCGGACGGGTCGATGCCAGGATAGCCATCATCCCACATATCCATCTCAAACTTTCCGGCGATCTCGGTGCCGCCATCTTCCTCTTCCGCCCACATGATGGCGCCTTCGATCATCTGCAGCTCTGTATCCACCCCAATCGCCTTCCAGTTTTCGGCGATCAATTGCTGGGCCAGCTCCAGGGTTTCACCGTACTCGGCATAGATCGCGAACTCCATCTTCATCACGGTGCCTTCTTCAGCGTTCGGGCAGCCATGGCACTCGCGGATGCCGTCCCCGTCCGTATCTGTCCACCCGGCTTCTTCGAGCAACGCAGCCGCGGCTTCGGGGTCATGCTTCGGACGGGGGATATCGCAGACATAGGGCGGCCGGAAGAACTCCGTCCAGACGGGCTCACCGTAGCCGTGGAAAATATCCTCGATGATGGTGTTCACATCAATCGCCATCCGCAAAGCTTGCCGAACACGCGTATCAGACAGGAACGGGTGTAGGGTCGAGCGATCGCCCTTTACATACAGATTGGGAATCAGCCTCATCACCCAACGCTCGGTCGGCGATTTTGCCCACACCGTGCCGTTTCCAGGCTCCTTGTACACATCGGAGGCGGGTTCAGCTGGCCAAAAGTGAAGATCGGCATCCCCCTCGAGCATTATGGCCTGTTTCACGGTCTCTTCAGGAACGATCCTGAAGATGACCTCGTCGATGTACGGTTTGCCCTCTTCGAAGTAGTTCGGGTTGCGCACGAACGTCAAGTGATCGTCGGCGACCCACTCGTCGAGGATGTAGGGGCCACTGCTCAGGGGCTGATCGTCACAGTTCCACTCGTAGAATCCCGCTTCAGCATCGCAGTAATGCTCGGGATAGACGAAGAAATCCTCCCCACCAAACTGGAGCTTGTAGTTGGGGAACACATAGCCTTCGTAATAGCTGACTTTGAAGGTGAAGTCATCGATCTTTTCGACCGACTCCGTGTAGTCCATAGCCGGGATCCACGCGCCGGCCTCTACAAGAGCATCCCAGGTGAAGACGACATCGTCGGCCGTGACCTGCTCGCCATCCGCCCAGTAGACGTCATCGCGCAGCTTCCAGGTGACCGACATCGTCCAGGTTTCTTCGTCGAACTCCACACCACCATTCTCGATGGTGGGGATCTCAGCCGCCAACTCAGGGAATATGTTCCCTTCTGGGTCGGTCTCTGCCAGCGAGAGCATCACCAGCTCTCCCAGCGCCTGCTCATAGCCTGTGTCGGTATTGATGCCGTTGAAGGCTACAGGGTTGTCCGGTATGAGAATTGTGATGCTGGTCTTTTCAGGAGCGGGTTCTGGAGGGGCAGCCTCCTCCGTTGCGGGCTGCTCAACCCCCGGCGCCTGGGTGGCTTCCTGGGGTCCACACCCAAATAGCAGAACCCCAAGCAAGATGAACATGGCAAGCATGCCCAATTTCCCAAGACTCTTGTGATTAGACATATCCTCCTCCTTCGGTTGTGGAGCGATTCTTCTGGGACGGGTTTCCCTATGCCGTCCTAAGGCTGGGCCGGAGCGTCAATCAGCCTGAAGGCCATATCTACTGCCGAGATGGCATCTTCGGCGTAGCCGTCCGCGCCGATCTCCTTTGCATAATCATCGGTAACGGGCGCTCCCCCGACCATCACCTTCACTTTCTCGCGCAGGCCTGCCTCTTCGAGCGCTTCGATGAGCCTTTTTTGTTGCAGCATGGTTGTGGTGAGCAACGCCGAGGCGCCAACGATGTCGGCGCCATTCTCCTTGATGGCCTCGATGAACTCTTCCGGCTTCTTGTCGACGCCGATATCCGTGACCTGAAAGCCGTTAGCGACAAGCATGGTGCCCACGAGAGTCTTGCCAATCTCATGCAAATCGCCTTCTACGGTGCCCAGCACCACTCGGCCAGCGACATCTCTTTCCTGATCGCCAACAAGCAGCGGCTCCAGAATATCCAGAGCCGCCTTCATCGCATCCGCGCCGATGATCAGATCGGGCAAGAAATATTCGCCGCTGGCGAATAGCCTTCCAACCTCCTGAATTCCTTTGGTGAGCCCTTCGGTGATGCAGGCCAGGGGATCGAGCCCTTGCGCGATGGCTTCCTTGGCAAGCGCTTCAGCGGCTTCCGGTTCGCCATCAATGACCGCCTGAGCCAGCTGTTGATACATGTCTCCTGTCATGTGTGTCTCCTTGAAGTTTCCTTAGTCAAGATCGAGGGAGTTCAGGGCTGCTGTCTCCGGTCTCATCCAATACGCCAGGGGGCATCCAGGTATCGAGGTCTTTGATTTTCACAGGTAGCAAGTAGGTTTGCGTGCGGCGGACACCGGGTATCTTCCCCAGTTTCTCGGTTACGAAATTGAAGAGTTCTTCGATGCTGCGAACGCGCAAAGAAATGCTGACATCCGTTTCGCCCGTGGCGCAAGCGACGTAGCTGGTCTGCGGGAATTTGGAAGCCTGATGGGCCACTTCACGGACCCGACCCGGATCAACTTCAATGAACACATCGGCCATCACCCCATACCCCACTTTCTCCGGGTTCACGATCGCACGAACAGCGATGATGCCTTTGTCCGTTAGATTCTTGATGCGATTGGTGACAGTGCGAGCGGAGACATTGCCCAGCTTTCTGGCGATCTCTGCACTGGCCATGCGGCCGTGCTCATTGAGAAGAGCGATGATCTGCCAGTCGGTTTTATCGGGCTGATACATAGGCTCCACGCTGGCGAGGTACGACGGTGATGGAAATTCCATTACCGTACATAAGCATAGCCTAGGTCTTCCGAAATGTCAAGCTCTCAGATGGCATTCTTCAGATTCGGCCATGCCATACCGTTTTCCCTAAGGATACGGAAACTAGCATGGTATACTTTGCTCGATGCGGCAGGTTCTCGCGCAGCTCCATCTCAAGCGAATTGACGCGATAGGATGGGAGCCACCCCTGCCCGGCCCCGCGGCGAAATTTGCCTGGGCTCATCACCGGAGCCGCTTGAATCAGCCCGCAAATAGATTTGGCCACCGGCGGGAAGGAAGGTGGAATGGAAGGAGATCCGGATCTAATCCTGAAGAATGGCTGCATCTATACGCTCGACAGGGATCAGACCTGGGCACAAGCCATCGCAATTGCGAGTGGCCAAGTTATCTACGTGGGCTCCAACCAAGGCGTTGAATCCTACATCGGCCCCAAGACGGCCACCATCGATTTGGAAGGCAAGATGGTCGTGCCTGGATTTGTCGATGCCCACGCCCACCCCTCTCAGGCAATGGACCTGGTTAGCAATATCAGCCTGTATTCGCTGGACTCTGTCGACGAGTATCAGAAGGCCATCGCCGAGTTTGTCGACAGCCACCCCGAGATGGAATGCTACCGGGGGGGCGGCTGGACAGATACGCTCTTTCCAAATCACGGACCTCCTAAAGAACTCCTGGATGCCCTCATACCCGATCGTCCGGTCGCCCTCGTTTCATACGATGGCCATTCTCTGTGGGTGAATTCCACGGCTCTTGAACGAGCGCACATAACCAAAGATACACCCGACCCTGCAGGCGGACGGATCGAGCGCACCCCCAAGACGGGTGAGCCAAGCGGCACACTCAGGGAGACTGCTGCCAACCTGATCAAGCAAGTGATCCCAGATTACGATCTCGAAGAGCGGATGAATGCCCTGCTTGCCTATCAGGAGATGGCAGTCAGCGCCGGGATAACGATGGTTCACGACGCCATGCTCGATCCTCAATCCATCGCCGCGTTCCATGCCCTGGCCGAGGGTGATCAGCTCAAGATGCGCTTCCGGGGCTCCATCACTCTGCATCCCGACAAGGATCTCGAGCAGCAAGTCACAGCGATCCTGGTTGAGCGTTCGAAAAACCGCCACCCCCATTTTCAGACGCGAGCAGCCAAGATATTCGTAGATGGGGTGATCGAGGGGGGCACGGCCTATTTGCTGGAGCCCTATGCCCACAAGCCCGGCTACCGAGGAACCCCGATTTGGGAGCCAAGAGCCTTGCAGGCCGCAACAGCCGACCTATTTCAAGAGAATATCCAAGTGCACTACCATGTGATCGGGGATGCCGCTGCACGCATGGCATTGGATGCCATCGAACATGCCCGGAAAATCGCCCCCGGGCGGGATCTTCGCCCATTGCTAACTCACCTGCAACTCGTCGAGGACAGCGATATTCGCAGATGCAGCAAATTAGGCGTGATCTGCATCGTGCAGCCTTTCTGGTTTAAGATCGACGATTATTATCGAGAGCTGGCGCTTCCGTACCTGGGGAAGGACAGGGCGGATCGTCAATATCCGCTGCGAAACCTCATCGATGCAGGCGCAATAGTGGCGTCCGCAAGCGATTTCCCTGTGACGATCCCATTTGATCCCCTGATCGCCATCCAGATCGGGATCACCCGGATGGAGATCGGCAGCACGACAGCAGGAGTGCTGTTTCCGCAGGAACGGGCCACCCTCGAAGACTTGATCCTGAGCTTCACCCTCCATGGAGCCTATGCCAACTTCATGGAAGACCAAACCGGCTCTCTCGAGGTCGGCAAGCAGGCCGACCTAATCATTCTGGATCGGAATCTCTTCCAAATTCCCCCTGATGAAATTTCCAGCACGAGAGTGCTTCTTACAATGATTGCTGGCAAGATCGTCTTTCAGGATGACTCATTTACGGGAGGTCTTCAATGAGATATTTCTCTCGCGCGCACAGCCGGGGCCCAAATCTGCGGCCTCCAGACCTCTATGAATATTTCGTGGACAACTTCTGGTTCAAGGCGGCCGGGTTGGAGAATGAGCCCATCAACGACCCTCTACGGGGCAGCCACAAAGCGGATGTGGTCATCATTGGAGGAGGATATACCGGGCTTTCGGCCGCATTTCATATCCGCCAGAAATTTCCAGAAAAGCACATCGTCCTGCTGGAGGGCGCCTGTTGTGGCTATGGCGCCAGCGGCCGCAACGGCGGGTTCTGCATCGCAACCAGCCTGCTCGATTGGGAGCAGACCGACCCGGAGCGCCGCCAGCAGGACCTGGAGGTTTCACTCCATGGTCTGAATCAAATCAAGATGTTGGTTTCAGAATATGGCGTCGAGTGCGATTTCCAAGAGAACGGGATGTTGGAGGTCGCGCTGGACGAGAAACAGGCTCGCGAGCTTGAGGCGTACCGCGAGGCGCTCGAGTCCTTCGGGTTGGAGGCAAGTCTACTGCAGGGAAAGGCGCTGGAAGCCGAAATCCGGTCCCATCTCTTCGTCGCCGGATTGAACCAGCCCTACGGTGCCACGCTCAACCCTGCCAAACTTGCTCGCGGGATGAAGCGGGTCATTGAAGAGATCGGTGTCGAGGTGCGAGAACGGACCGTTGTCACTCGCATCACGCCCGGGAAGATCAACCTCGTGGACACCGAATTGGGCGAGATCCGCGCCCCCACGCTGGTCATCGCTTTGAATGCCTACGGACACAAACTTGGCTTCTTCAAGAACCGCGTTTTCCCGGTAAGTGTGTTCCAAATCGCCACGGAGCCACTCAGCGAAGCTCAATGGGAAAGCATCGGATGGCAAAATCGGCAAGGGCTATCCGACCTCCGGACGCTCTTCAGCTACAGCGTCCGGACGACCGACGGTCGAATCGTGATGGGTGGGGCGGATTTCACATACTACGACAACGATGCGCTATGTTCCGGCAACGACAAGGCCGTGACACATCGGATTGTCGAGAATCTATTCGCCTTCTTCCCCCAACTGGCCGGGCTGCAAATTGAGCATGCCTGGGGTGGCACAACCTCCTATGCGTTGGGCCGGGTTCCGTCTGTGGGAGTGATGGGCGATCACAAGAATATCTACTACGGCACGGGCTTTGACGAGGGAGTGCCATCAACGCAAACAGCCGGGCGTATCATCGCCGATCTCATGGCAGGTGAAAAGAACATCTTCACGGATCACTTTATCGTCAATCGCGAGATCCCCTACGCCGGACCGACTCCGCTGCGTGGCTGGTTCGCGCGCGGGGCCAAGTGGATGATGACAAACTGGGGGTATTCGCCCATCCATTAAAGCCCGGACACGACCTGGAACCAATTCCGCCGCTCAAATCCGCACAGTGAGCTCAAGGCTACCCTCGAAGGGAAGGGTTATCGTGCGGAACCGGTTCCTTCTTATCCGAGAGAAAGCGACGCATATCGTTATCATAGAAATCTTCATGGTCGAT
>CAZQDE010000016.1:36840-50713 GCA_964591485.1 uncultured Anaerolineaceae bacterium
TCTTATCCGAGAGAAAGCGACGCATATCGTTATCATAGAAATCTTCATGGTCGATTGGGACCACTTGTTCTCGTAGCTCGAAGCGCGCGTCCACCTCGTCGATTTGCGCGTCGCTCAGCGCATGCAGACGATCAAGCAGGGCCTCCAGTTTCGGGTCATTCAGTACGGATGCCATTGCCCGCTTCTCACCTCAATGGGAATGCCACACAGCCCGATGCGCGGCTCACAGGGTGTCATTCCCCAGATAGCGTCTCCGCCTCGCGTTCCGCGGTCTCCAAGATGCGATCCAATTCTGCCCGAGCTTCATCGGGCAGCGGCTCTGGCTGGTGAGTGGCGGCCAGGCGCTTGAACTCTTCCAGCGCTACGTCGAGCGGATCGCGCTGCTTGCCATCAGGGCCCCGCTGTCGAAGAAGGGATGGAAGCCGAAAGTGCCGGATGTGTTCCCGCGTGTGCGTCTGCGCCAGAAAATGGCCGCGCGGCCCGACATCCCGGATCACATCCAAGGCCTGGTCGATCTCGTCAAACCCCTTGCGGTTCACCATTTCAAGGACGTGGTAGATGCTATCGTGATCGAGGAGCACTTCTTCGGGATAAAGGGTCGTCGCACTGCCCACCAAGCCCATCACGCCGCAAATATCACCGCCAGCCAAGGCGATCATTCCGGCGCCAAGTCCAACCTCGAAACCCGACTGCCAACCCAATTCTGGCGCATCACCACTTACCCGGGCGCCGCCAAGGCAAGGCACGCCCCAGGCGTGCGCAAGCTCTTTTGCCATGATGTAGGAGGGAGCTGGCACATCGCTGATATAGCCACCTGTTCGCGGGTCCATCAGCGAGGTGAAAACGGCGTGGAAGACCGGCGCTCCGGGAAATGCGAGCTGGATCAGCACCATGGCGCTGATCACTTCCGCATCTCCCATGATCAACGCGGCCAGGGGTGTCGCTGGCGCCGTGGATCCCATCGTCGGCATCGCCATGAAACTGATGGGGATCCCGGCCTCGGCATAGATGAGCGCAGATTCAATGCCATGCTTGTCGTGGCTCAGGGGAGATATGGTGCAGATATTGGCGCAGATCGGGGGGCGCCGGATACGCGTTTCTGCACTGCCGGCCACCACGCTGGCCATCTCCACGATATAGGTTGCCAACCGTGGATGCACGGTCGTTCCGCCTCTCACGTGCTTCAGAGTGTTGATCAGACTGGCGTGACAGTTGTGCAGCGGCGCAGTGCGTCCGAAATCCTTCGAGCTGACCATCGGCCAGAAGAAGCTGACAAGCGGGAGTGCATCGCACACGCGAGCCATCAAAGCAACGTCATCCTTGCAGGATGGGCGCTTCTGGCGGGTTTCCGGATCGACCACATGCACGCCGGTGCCGTCGGTGCAAAGGTAGGAGCGGCTACCATCCAAGATCAAGTCGAAGCGCTCTTCGCGCCCCCCCAGGATGAAACTGCGCGGGGCGGTGGACATCGCTCTCTGCACCAACTCTGGCGAGAGGCGGACAATCTCTTTCTCCCTATCCACCCGTGCGCCATGTTCTGCGAATATCTCCAATGCTCTGGGAGATGGGAAATGCACACCGACCTCGTCCAACAGCTGCATCGTTTTCTCCTGCACCTTGGCGAGTTCAGCCGGCGTGAGCACCCCGGACTTTATGGGCGAGACGAATGGCACAATGTCGGGGGTTTCCGTAGACATGGCATCTCCTGATTTTCACTCAGCCTGCAAGCAGGCTCCCCGGTCTCTCCGCCGCGAATAGCCATTGCCGCCCAGGCGCCAACGTATCCACTAGGATCCATTTGCACAAGGCCAGCCATTACCCGGATTGTGGGTCGGAAGCACTGTGCGAATCGCGCTGGGATTCTTCGAACTGTGCCAGACACCTTGGGCAGACACAAGCCCTGTGAGCCGCATCCTCAGGAATTCGTGCGAGCAGCTCGGGGGGGAACACGACCGAGTCGCACCAACACTCGGTGGCATTGGGATCGGCTGCCAGGGCACAATGGTTGGGGCCGCCGCACAATGGGCATTGGGCGGTATGCACCTCTTTCATGCTCACGGCTCAGACCTTCCTCGTCTCCGACACCCGCGTAATGATTTCGTGCTCTTCAAGCTCCCCAAAGAATGGCTCCGGGTCCAGGCATGCTTCGGGAGGATACACGCCTGGCTCCACGCGTCCCTCCGCAAGCCAGATCGCCGCAATCGCAGGCGCAACACCCGTGGGCAAAGCCCCCTTGCAGGTCAACGTTCCTAAGCGGTAGGTCACTTGTTCGCCATCTCGCGTGCCATGAACCTCGGTGACGATTTCTTTGACCCAATCCGGTGGGCGGCTCTTCGCGGGGGCCAAGAGATCGGTGATGGCCGGGACGCATCCTGCCAGCAGAGCAACCATCAGGTCCCGCGGCACAACTGAGGAGCCATCAAGTTCCACCGCTTCTCTGCTGTCAAGTCCAAATTCGGAGAGCACACGAATCTTCTCGATCGCTTCCGGAGACATGCCCCAATAATTGATCTTAAAGAAGCACTCTCGTATTCCCTTTTCTCGGAAGGTCACCGGCAACGTGGCCACCTCCGAATGCAGGGATAGGTGCATCGGCAGCAACCCCAGGGGTCGGGTAAACCAATAATCTTCCATGCCGCTCAATGGCGGCTTGGCAACGAATTGTCCGTCTTCGAAGACCATTGGCTCTACGGCGAGCTCATCCAGAATGGTGGGCACCGAATAGGGAAAGGTGACATCATTCGGCGGCGGCGGCTTGATGCCATCGTAGATCTTGATGCTCTCGATGGTATCGAGGCGATCTGCGGCGTAGCGGGCCTGAACGTTGGGCACGCCGGGGGCAGAGCCCATCCCCAAGACTGCACTGATCCCCGCGGCGGCAAAGCGTTCGTGGAACTTGAGCTGCTCGCGGGTGGTGTGGAACAGCCCGCCCATATCGGTGTAATGCACCCCCGCCTTCAAGCAGGCCTCCATCACCTTCAGGTTGGTGTAAAAAACCGTGGCGTTCAGACAGGCATCCGCGCCCTCCAAAGCTTTGGCGAATGCCTCGTCGTTGACATCAACTCTCTGGATGCTTATCTTGGAGCTTTGCAGATAATCTGCGACCGTCTTCGCCTGTTCAACGTCGATATCGGCGAGTACGACCTCCTCCACCCGGTCATCGTTTGCTAAAGCTTGGACCGCAATGCAGCCCATCTTTCCGGCGCCCCCGAGCACAAATATGCGCATCACAAGCCTCCTAGCATTTCCATTCTCTGGGAACTCGGCAATGAGCTCGAGAAGGCCAAAGGGCCCGCCGAGTTCCCAGAGAATGACTCAGGCAAGGTCTCTCAACCCAAGGCCACTCCTGGCTGGGTGAACGTTCAATCCAGCCACTCCATCTCTTCTCTCACGATGATGCCGCGCAATTTCAGTTCATCGAAGAAGATCTGAGGGTCAAGGGCCGTTTCGGGAGGTACCACCCCCCGCACCTTAACGTCTCCGCGTGCGATCATTTGGGCACCCACGCTTAATGGAATGGCGATGTTCTTGTAGTAGGCGGCCTTTCCACCCCACTCTGCCATTGGGGGGTGTTCGCTCCAAAGCTTAACCTTCAAGTCTTTGCCTTCTTTCTTGCCAAATACCTCCACCACCAATCCATAGCCCCACACTGGCGTCTCCTTGGTTTTCGGAGATCTCAGCAACAGCTCATGGATCATCTCCAGGGAGGTCACCTCAATGCCCTTATATGTGAAAGGTTCTTCATCATAGAGTCCCCATTCAAGCAGAGTCTTGGCAAGATTCATCGCTTGCGGTGGGAAACAACCCTGGACCGAGACTTTTCTTGCTCCGAGGCTCTTCGGCATGGTTTTGGTTTCGGGATGGGGAATATAGCAGACCTCCTGGACGCCGATCTCTCCGCCAAAGTCAACATCCTTCAAGCCGACAAAAGGTCCAACCCAATGGAATTCTCCATCTTCGTAGTAGACCCTGCTCTCGGTCTTCGGATGGAATTCCCACAGGAAAGTGATCAGCAAACCCGGAGCGGGGGCCGGGCACCGGAAGGCAGCAAAGTTGATCTGGATGTCCTCGACTTCATCCATCTGATCAGCCGCTCTTCTGGCCATGGCGTTGGTGATGCCCGGTGTCGCCCCCACGCCTGGGATAAAGATCACGTCCTTGTCTTTGGCGGCTTGATCGTAATCCCATTGATCTTCTTCGGTTGAGACATCGAGGCCATTCACGCCAACCTCGACACAGGCCTTGGTCACGGCCAGGTCATATTTCCAGGGCAAGCCATTGATCACAACATCGTGGCCTCGAAAGAGCTTCAGCATCCCTGCATAATCATCGGCGTCAAACTGAACCGCTCTTAGTCTTGGGTCCCCAATTTCCTCGATCAGTTCGTTGGCGGCCTCCATGTTTTTTTCCGCAACCACAATCTCTTCGAAGTTGCTGTATTGGGCCAGGTCTCTAGTGGTCTCCCTGCAGACCGCTCCTGCCCCCCCTAACACTAGCGCTTTCATGTTCTTCTCCTTGTCGTAATGTTGGGATGTCCTGTCCTGTTGCTCCCTATGCCAGTCTTGGAGCGTCCGGTTGATCAGGGTGGTATGGCTATAACCATTCCGTTTCTTCGAAAACTTGGATGCCGCGAAGCCTCAGCTCATCAAAGAACATTTCTGGATCTATGGCCAACTCAGGGGGCACGACTCCCCGAAGGCTGATATCGCCACGAGCGATCATTTGAGCGCCGATACTGAGCGGGATGGCGATATTCTTGTAATAGGCCGCTTTCCCACCCCATTCGCTCATGGGAGGATGTTCATTCCTGAGTTTTATCTTGATTGGTCTTCCGTCTTTTTTCCCAAGAACCTCTACGACCAATCCGTATCCCCAGAGTGGTGTTTCCTTCGTGCGGGGTGATCGCAGCAATAGTTCGTGCATAACCTCAAGAGAATTGGTCTCGACGCCTTTGTAAGTGAAAGGCGTATCATCGAATAGACCCCATTCCAGCATGGTTTTCGCAAGGTTCATGGCATGGGGCGGGAAACAGCCGTGTACGGACACATTCTTAACGCCCAAGCTCTTGGGCATGGTTCGTGTTTCGGGATGAGGGATATAGCAGACTTCCTGAACCCCGATTTCTCCCCCAAAGTCCACTTTCTTTAATCCCTCGAGAGGCCCGACCATTTGCTTCTTTCCGTCTTTCACGTAGAACCTGGTTTCAGTTTTTGGATTGAATTCCCACAGAAAGGTCACCAGCAGGCCAGGTGCAGGTGCTGGGCAGCGGAAGGCAGCAAAGTTGATCTGAATATTCTCGACTTCATCCATCTGGTCGAAGGCTCTTCTGGCCATGGCGTTGGTGATACCCGGCGTAGCGCCGACGCCCGGGATGTAGACGATATCCTTCTCCTTAGCAGTGGCATCATAGCTCCACTGGTCGTCTTCAGTGGCGACATCCAATCCATTCACCCCCACCTCCACACAGGCCCTAGTGACTACCGGGTCATAATCACAGGGCAAGCCACTGATCACCACATCGTAACCCGGTAGCAATTTCAACATAGAGTCGTAATCGTTTGCATCAAATTGGACAGCCTTTAGCCTCGGATCACCGATTTCTTTGATCAGTTGATTGGCGGCCTCCATGTTGTATTCTGCAACAACGATTTCATCGAACTTGCTGTATTGCGCCAGGTCGCGGGTGGTCTCGCTGCAGACAGCCCCCGCCCCACCCAGAACTAATACTTTCATGTGGACCTCCTATCGTTGATTTTGGTTTCGATCTCTCAACGGCATCTGCCTGAGCATGGCAGACGCCGGAAGTGCTACCACTTCAAATGTCTTTTGATAGAAGCTTTCTCAGGCTGCTCGAGCTTTCTTCTCCAGCTTCAGTAGCTCTCGTTCTGCCTCAATCGGCAACGGCATAGGTTTGTGCTCCGCCAGCAAGGCATCCACTCTCTCTCGGGCTTGTTCCAGGATGTCCCGCCGCCCTGCGTTCTCCCACGCGCGCTGAGTATCATGCACTCCCAGACGGGGCATCAGCCACTCTCCGGAGCGCATATTCGCCGCCGTGGATTTTTCGCCCATGAAGTGACCCCCCGGTCCGACGCGCTGGATCACAGCGTCCAGCCAATCCCCCTCTGAGGTCGGGATACCTCGATGAGCCTGTCGGCACATACGGAATACTTCGGCATCGATCACCAATTGCTCCAGGCTCAGGATCATCGATCCGCCCAACAAGCCGGCGCCAACCAGCAAATCCGGCCACGAAAGCATAGGCAGCAGCGCGTTCATGGCGCGCTCAAAGGTGGACTGGATCCCGGGGGCATATGCGTCGGTGCCGCCGCCACTTCCCTCGACCGGCAGCCCATAGTAGCGAGCCATTTCAATGGCCGCACAGTTGAGCAGGCCATTCTCGATCGCGCCGGCGCTATACAGCCCGGTGCGCGGATTCATCACTGCCAGCGCGGGCGCATAGATAACTGGCGTCCCGGGTGCTGCGGCCTGGATGAGACAGAGCATGGCCAAGACTTCGCAGTTGCCGAGGATCGTCATCGAGATCATATTCCCTGGACCCGTGCCGCCCATCAAAGGCATGGGCATGACGGCGACGGGAATATCCCAGCCGGCAAGCTCCAGATACGCATCCGTGTGCTGCTCTTCGATGACCAAGGGCGACTGCGGGCATACCAGGAAGGAAAAAGGATGCTTCTGGCGAAGGGTCTCCCGATCACCAAAGACGACCTGCAAAACCTCCAGCAACCATGGGCTGTGTGCAGCCGTGGGTGAGGAATCCTGCACGTGCTTGGAGAAATTGCTGAAAACATGCCGCCAATAGCTGATTGTGACGGGGATCGACTCGTCTTCCTCGCCACGCCGGACCATGTCCCAGTAGACGCCCACTTCGTCGAGGGCATCCAGCAACCGGGTGGCTTCCAGCCAATCCTGGAAAGTGGAAGGCCTGTGTTGCCCCGTCTTGCGGTCGATGACTGTGATGCCCTCCCCATCAGCCATCAAGGCGCAATCTCCGGCATTCATGGGCAGGTCCCACCCCGGGCGACGGGCACCCAGAGTGAATTCCTTCGGAGCCAGGCGCAGCGATTCTTCGACCAAGGCGCGTGGAAAGCGCACGATATGGGTGTTCTCGTCCACTTCCGCCCCGGCTGACCTAAGAACCCGACGACCCTTCGCCGTATCGACCCGCAGGCCCGTTTCGGCCAGGATCTTGAGCGTGCGCTCGTGGACGCTCGCCCTCTCGTCTTCCGAAAGCAATTGCAGATGGGTCTCCAAGGCAGGATCCTTCTTCTCAGCTTCCCTTCTTGCGGCCAAGTTCATCCTCAGCAACTTGGAGGATGCGAGTTAACTCGGCCTGCTGATGCTCACTCAAGGGCTCCGGATGATGGTTCTTCAAGATCCATTCGGTCTTCTCGCGGGCCATCTCCAATGGGTCGCGGTAGCCCCCGCTCGCATCCGGAACGTAGACCACATCCGAAAATCGCATTTTGCGGAAGTGGTCGCGGGTATGGCGTTCCCCGAGGAAATGACCGCGCTGACCAACGGATTGGATCACATCCAAAGCCAGCTCATCGGGACTGGTATCCAAACCGCCGGCGTCGGCCACAACGTTCCAGTATATTTCGGCGTCCAGGACTAGAGCTTCAGGGTAGAGCAAGGTGCTGCCGCGCAGCAGGCCCATGCCGCTGCCGGTCTCTGCCCCGCAGAGGGCGCACAGCAATGAGGGTGTCCCTCCTCCCATGCCGAACTCCCAACCCAGAGACCAGGCGCCCGATCCAAATGTCCCGGCCAGCGTCGGGACGCCCCACATATGGGCCAGCTCGACGCCCACGGCGTACACGTAGCTGTCGAGACCATAGTAAGCCCCAGTGCGCGGATGAGTCATCCCCGGCATGAAGGAGTAATACACAGGCGCGCCCGGGTAGGCCATTTGCACCAGCACGATCGCCGATACCATCTCTGCATCCCCCACCACAATGGTCCCCGGGATAGTGGCTGGCGCCGTCGAGCCGGTATTCGGCATGGCCATGAAACCGACCGGGATGCCTGCCTCGGCCGCCACCAGGGCGGCCTCCATGCTTTCGGCATCCTGGGCCAAGGGGGCAATGGTGCAAATCAAGAGCGAGAGAGGCGGGCGCTTGCGCAGCGTTTCTTCATCCCCGGCGACCACCTTGGCCATTTCGATCGCATAGCGTGCTGTGATCTCTTCCACCACCGTTGGAGTCTGTACATGCTTGAGGGTATTCCGGAAGGAGGCGTCCAGCTCATGCAGGGATGGGGCGATAGGGTGATCCTGGGCGCTGACCATGGGCCAATAGAAGCTGATGGATGACAGGTAATCCGCGATCCGGGCCGACTTGGCGACATCGTCTTTGACCGAAGACCGCAATTGGCGCGTCTCGTAGTCGATTGTCTTCGTGCCAGTGCCATCCGTGGCCTCATAGGTGACCGGTTTCGAGAGGTCCAAATCGAAGGCTTCGGTGCGCCCCCCCATAGTGTAGTAACGCGGCGCTTTGGAGAGGGCTTCCAAGACGACATCAGGCGGTAATCTAACAATTTGATTTTCAAAATCAACCTCCCCGCCATGCTCCGCATAGATTTCAAGCGCGCGCCTGGAAGGGCATTGAACTCCGGTTTCCTCGAGGATGCGCAGCGTGGATGATTTGAATTGCTCCAGCTGCTCATCACTCAAGATGCGAATGTGATAGGCAGGGGTGATGGGTTCGATGGGGGGTGTTTTGGTATACATCATTCCTCCTTTCGGGCCTGCATTCCAGACAAGGGAGCTCGACGAGCACGCCAAGAAGCGATGCGACCGGTTCCCTTGCCCTGGCGCTGTAGGCCGTTATCACAGGGTCATGACTCTTCTTCCATCAGAGTCGGTCTCTTTGCATCCTTCCAGCCGGCTGCTGCTGAGTCACGCAGTGCACCATGCCCCCCAGCTCAGCCATGGCCCAGGCCGGAATGCCGATGATCTCTCTGCTCGGGAATTGCTCGGCGATGATGCTCTTTGCCCTCGCATCATTGACATCGCCGTAAACCGGCACGAGCACAACATTGTTCGCAACATAGAAATTGGCATAGGTGGCTAATGACGGCGTGCTCTTGAACGGAGGCAGCCGGGATGGATCGAGGGTCGAGTACATTTGGTTCTTGGGTTTTGGAAGAGGGACCAGCGACAGAGCTATTCCTGATTCTATCTTCGCATCTTGCAGTTCATCCCGATGCCCCTCGAGGACAGGATAGAAGACATCCGTCTCATCATCAGTCCACGAATACAGAATGGTCGTTTCGTCGGTGAAACGAGCGTAGCCATCGACATGCAGGTCCGTATCGCTGCCGACAGCATCACAGAATTCCCGCGATGCGCCGAATAGCCAGATGATGTGATCGACTCCCAGATAGCATTTGATGGCTTCTTCAATCAACGCACGGTCTTTTCCAGGGTTGCGATTGGGGTTAAGGATCGAGCTGCGGGTGGCGATCAGGGTCCCTTTGCCATTCACTTCGATTGCGCCGCCCTCCAACGTGATCGGCGCGGTGAAAAGGGGCAAGGAGAGCACATCCGCCACTCTAGTTGCAACCAGGCGGTCTTGTTGATAGGAATACCGCTCACCCCACCCGTTGAAGTTCCAGGCGGTGACACATAGATCCCCCTGGGCGTTCACCAGGAAAATGGGCCCGCAATCTCGAGCCCATACATCGTCGGTGGGGATGATATGCATATCGATATTGCCCTCGAAGACACCGTAATAACGCAGTTGATGCTGGAGATGGTCCCGCAGGCGCTCATTGGCGAGGATAAGATGCACCCTCTCGTGTTGATGCAAAGCCATGGTTATGGCTAGCCAGGTATGTTCCAAACGTTGTTGCGTGCCTGCATAGGTGTCGTCATGCGGCCATATCAGCCAGGTGCCTTCATGAGGCTCCCATTCAGCGGGCATGCGGTAGCCCAAGGCTTGCGGTGTTCCATTATGCATGACCCGCTTCTCAGTGCCTGATCGCCGTCGCTCTGGCGGACTCGTTCTTGCTGCGGCCTGATCGGGTTGAGGCATGGAGGGTGAGTTGCGAGGTGTCGGCAGTTCGGACTTTGCATCCCTCCCGACGGAGTTCTTCGCGCGGCGTGGAGCAGTAACCTCAGACCCTCTCATCCTTGCAGTTCCTTCTCCGCTGCCGCCAGGATTCGATCAATTTCATCCTGCACTTCTCGTGGTGGCGGTTCCGGATGGTGATTTCCGAGGATCCAGGCGACCTTTTCACGGGCGTATTCCACCGGGTTTCGATAAGCGCCCCCAGCACCCAACTGCTGCAGAATGCTTCGTTTCATCCCACTGCGCATGTACCTGCGGGTGTGCTCCTGGCCCAGAAAGTGGCCGCCCGGCTTGACATTGGCAATCACATCGGTGGCCAAAGTCTCGCTGTTGACTTCCAGCGCGAGGAGGGCGTAGCGCGCTCGGTGGTATAGATCGTCATCGAGAATGATAGCTTCGGGGTACAGCAGGGTATAAGTATCACGCAAGCCGATCCCCGTGACGATCTCTGCGCCAGCCAAACCTACCAGCAATGGGTCGGTGGCCACCTCGGCTGCAGATTGCCAGCTGTCCAGCTCAGGGCTCTCGGTACCAAAGGCTCCACCCAGTGACGGCATACCCCAATGATGGGCCATTTCCACAGGAGCGTACCGGGCGCGGGCATCCAGCGGGTACCCCACATAGGCTCCAGTGCGGGGATCTGCCCAGGCGTGCAGGATGGAATGGAAGACTGGCGCGCCGGGGCAGGCCAGTTGCAGCAAAACCGTTGCGCTGATGACCTCCGCATCGCCCAATGCCAGCGCGCCAGCATAAGTCGCCGGAGCTGTGGTGCCCAAGGTGGGCATGGACATGATCACCAATGGGATTCCAGCCTCAGCCAGCAGCAGGGCGCCTTCGATGGCTTCTTTATCCTGCACCAGGGGAGCAATGGTGCACACAACCGCAGAGATCGGCGGCCGCTGGCGCACCGCTTCCAGACTGCCGCGCAGCACGATGGCCATCTCAATCGCATGGCGGCAAATATCTTCGCCCATCAGGGTCACGCTCTGATAATGCTTGCTGCTATTTTTCCAAGTGGCATCTATCTCGTGCAAAGGGGAAGTAACCCCGCAATCCTGGGCGCTGACCATCGTCCAGGAAAAAGCCATGGAAGGCAGATAATCATTGATGCGCGCCATCATGCCAACATCAGCTTTTGTTGAGGCTCTCAATTCGCCCGTCTCGAAATCAACGACTTGATGCCCGCAACCATCATTCGTGAAGAAGGAAACCCCCTCTTGAAGATGAAGGTCCAACGCGGGCTCGCGGGCTCCCAGGGTGAAGTGGCGTGGCACTGAAGCCATCGCCTTGAGCACCAGGGATCGTGAGATCCTGACAATCTGACCCTCATGGTCCACCTGCGCGCCGTGCTCGGCGAATATTCCAAGCGCCTTCTCCGAAGGAAACCGGACACCTGTATTTTCGAGAATATGGAGGGTCGCGTCTTGGAGTCTGTTCAATTGCTCTTCATCCAAGAATGACAATCGATATCGGGTTCGCAGAGGTTCAATTTGGCGTCGTTCTGCGCTCATGGCAAGGCTCCCAGCGCAAGCATGCACATCAGCCGAGCTGATGCATCTGCGGACAGGCTTCTTTCTTCGGCACCACCGGCAGACTTTCGCTGCAGCCTCTCATCGAGGGTTTCAGGGCCAACATGGAGAAATGCTCCCGGCAAGCTAGCTGGCAAACGGGCGATATGTCCATTGTGCAGTCTGGAACCGGTGGCAATCGCCATCAGCCGGCCAAAGCAAAATCAGGCCCAAGATGCTTTCTCAGAATTCGCTCCATCTCCGCTTCCGTCTCTGCCTCCAGGCTATCGGGTTGGCGAGATGTCAGCAATTCCCGAGCTCTTGTTCGCGCCTTCTCCGCAACCTCCACGCGGGTCGCCATCCAGGCTTCATAGGGTTCTCTATTCATCAAATGCGGCTGCCAGTGACGCTTGTGTGTTCGCCGAGTGTGTTCCTCCCTCAGGAAGTTGCCGCGAGGGATATTCCTGCGGATCATGGCCACTTCTTCTTGTAAGTCATGCAGGGTGATGCCCTCCATCATGCGACGCATCCCGGCGATGAGTTCATCATCCATCACCATCTGAGCGTAGGAAATGGCAGCGCCCGCATCCACGGCCCCGACACCATAGATGATGCTGGCTCCCTCGATCAGAAGCGGAAAAGCGGTGATGGCCTTCTCGAAGCCTGCCTGCACGTCAACCTCTTTCGCATCCGTCGATAGGCCTCCACACATTGAAGGTAGCCCGTAATAACGCGCCATGATCGCTGCCCCGCTATTGATCATGCCACGCTCCGGCGACCCAAGGGGCAAGATGCCTGTGCGCATGTCCAAGACGCTTGATACGCTGCCATAGAGTAATGGCGTGGCAGGGTGAAGGATTTGCAAAGCGACAATCCAAGCCAGGATTTCAAGGTTGATGACCACCAACTGCCCCAAAAGGGTGGCCGGCGCCGAGGCGCCTCCCATGGCCATGCTGAGCAGCGTGATCGGAATACCATGCTGGGCCCAGCGCCGCATGCATTGAATGTTCTCTTTCGTGAAATAGGCCGGACTGATTGGGCAATATAAGGTCGCGAAATTGGGTCGTTCCCTGAGGGCAGCCTCAGAGCCCGCCACCGCCGCAAGCATCTCCACCGCAGCATCCACCCTTTCCGGGGAAAGCGTACGATGAACGATCGGCTTCTCGGTATGTCGCAGAAGCTCAGCAATCTCAACCAAATCAGAGCTTTCACCCAGTTCGGTGGCCGTGACCGTGGGGCGCACAATATCCACTTCATTTAGGGCATCTTGCAGGATTACAAGGGCTTGCACATCGCGTCGAGTGGCCGGCCGACGCGCCTCGGTATCCAAATCTTGCACGTTCACAGGCGTTCCGGCCCCCATAAAATACGTGTGCGAATCAAACCCTAAAGGTTCACGGCCCCCTCGCCTGTGGAGCTTGACATCCCTGGGCAATGTGCGCAGAGCTTCTTCCATAAGTTCGCTTGGAACGCGAACCATGTGATCGCCTCGATCGACGATAAAGCCGGCCGATTTCAGATCAGCCAATGTTTGCTCATCAGGCACACAGAAGCCCACCTCCGAGAGAATATGCGCTGATTCGCGATGGACCCGCTCTGCGATTTGTCCTGAGGATTGATGCCAGGGCATCCTGTCTCCAGGCAGACCTAAATGTTCTCCGAGGGCTGAACGGTATGCCTCACGCGCGGCGGTTTGGCTTCACCCCAACGGTACGAAAGTTTGTACATTTTCAAGATCAGGAACGATTGAGTTCTCGCCACACCCGGAATCTTCTGCAGGTCATCATTCAGAAACGATACGAAGTGTTCGCGGTTCCTGCAAAAGACCTCCGCGAGCAAATCGAATTCGCCCGCCGCTTGGACCAGGTACGACACCTCCGGCAGCTGAGAGACGGCCTTGGCCACCTCATCAATCCTGTTGGCCTGGACCTTGATGCCGATGATGCCAGTCTCATTCCAACCCAGCTTGTCTGGTTGGGCAATGGCAACGATCTGCATGACCCCCGCGTCGATCAGCCTCTTCACCCGACGTCTCACTGCCCCCTCTGAAACACCGAGCTCCTTGGCGATCTTTGTGTACGGCGCCCGACCATCAAATTGCAGGTGTGAGATGATGGAACGATCGATATCGTCTAGCACGACATCATGATAGCCCAATTCGCATGATTGTCAAGCAATAATGGCGCCTATCGTCATTATTTCATGATTCAATTCCGATTCTCGGAGCCATCCACCGCCTTGCTGCGATTATGGTGTGTAAGGCAGAGCGAAACTCCT
>CAZQDE010000017.1:0-25352 GCA_964591485.1 uncultured Anaerolineaceae bacterium
TCGAGATGCAGGCCATGAATCGCCTGCGGACTACGGCTCATCGGATTCGCTGAGCAGGCAGGAAGAGGCGGCAATCATGCTGGACGACAGAGGGATTAGGCTCATCCGCCGTTATGCGGAGGGTGAGGCCCTGACAACTCAAGATCTGGCGGCGGTGCGCGCTACCATGTACCTCATTGAGCAGGATTTCCGCCCTGCCCGTACATGGTCTGGTTTCGCCTTGCAAGGTCCGGAGGCCTTCCTGAAAGAGGTCTGGCCGCGGGTTAAAGAGCAATCCGAGATCCTGAACGACTTTTATGGCCATGGGGCGATCTCGCCCTGAGTGAAGCCCCCCTGGATTCAGCAGCCCTCCCAACCAGGGAGGGCTGCTGGCTTGTTGGAATATCGATCGTGGCTGCCTGCAACCTTCGGGGCCAATTCCATGTATAACCATATAGCCATGGCTGAGGCATGCGACCAGGACCTGGTGCTCCGGGCACGTCGTGGGGAGTCCCAGGCCTTCGGGGAACTCGTCCTGCGCTATCAAGCAAGCGTGTTCGGTGTTTGTCTGCGGATGATGGGCGAGCGTCAGGAAGCGGAGGATATGGCTCAGGATGCCTTCCTGCGGGCGTATCAACGTCTGGGCACCTACGACGGGTGGTTCGGTCTCCTGCTCTACCTTGCGTTCCGGGGTTTGGGCGCCTTCATTCAGGCGCTATCTGCGGCTTGGCGGGAGCGGCGTGCACCGACGCAAGCGGCAGCAGAGTAAAAGTGAGAAGGGCGCGGTCATCCGATCGCGCCCGCGCTCTGCCATTACCTCTGCCGGGGATTATGGACGCCAGTTAAGGAAGACTTCGAGGATCTGCAGATTCTGCCAGAGATCCGTATCTCTGTGATTCGTCAATTCGATATCTACGGCAGCAATGTCATGGTCGGCGGCCCAATCGATGAGTTGGCCGGTATATTGGCATCCGGTATCGATGGGAGGGTAGGGGTAATCGCTCACGCCAGCCAGCGCCTCTGCCAGTTGCACGGAGGTGGCGTGAGGTGGTTGCCCTCCGGGAAAGATGCCCAGGGCCGCGCTGTGATAGGAGATCAGCGCCTCGACGCGCTGGGCCAGGAGGAATTCCATCAGCGCCTGGGTCTCCGGTTCGGAGCCGGGGTGCGTTCCCGGGCTGACATAGGTGTAGGACCAGCATCCATCGACGGGCCAGGATGTCTGCCAGTGCGATGGAAAGTTGCGATTGAGGTCGACGCGATGGGCGTTGACCCGGCCATCCAACGATTGTGACCGCGCCTCGCCGTCAGGGTTGAGGGAGCGCAGAATATGGAGCGTCACATCGGGCGGGATGAGCTCGGGGCGGGCGGAAAGCACGGCGATTAGATCGTCCGCTAAAGCGATGGTGTTCCACTCATACCCGCCATGGATCCCGGCAATAATCATTAGGGCACGAGGACCCGCGCCGAAGCTGAACACCTCCAGAGGACGTTCTTCGACCGAATAGCCCATCACCGAGTACGCCATCGGAGTGTGTGTCGCCGTCTGTGTAGCGGTGGGATCAGGGAGCGGTGATGCAGTGCCGGTGGGGGGTGCCGTTGGAAGCGGTGATGTTGTGGAGGCTGTGACTGTGGGATTGCCGGGCTCGGGGCTGGGGAGCGGATCGAGGTGCGAAGCGTTGGCCGGTGAGCAGCCCATCAGCAGGGCGGGTAGCAGGCCTGTGGCGAGTGTGCGTCTGACCGCTCGGAGCACGCCGCCAGGCCCTGGTGACGCGTTCACGCGTGCTGGCATGGGATGACTCTATCATAGGCATCGCCGCCCTGCCGGTGAGGGGCCTAGCCCGGGCTTCCAATCGGCTTACAGAACCCCCCATGGGAAGCGTTCTCGGTAGTCAAATCACCTCCGCTTTGCTACAATGGGCCCGGTTCACGAGCGCTTCCCATCGATCTCAGGTAGGTATGCCTCTCCAAAAGGGTGATATTCTCCGCCATCGTTATCGCATCGAAGGCGTCCTTGGACAGGGCGGAATGGGTGCTGTCTATAAGGCCTTCGATATCAACCTCGGCGTGGCGGTGGCGGTTAAGGAGAACCTCTTCACCACAGAGGAGTATGCCCGTCAGTTCCGCCGGGAAGCAACCATCCTTGCCAGCCTGCGCCATCCTAACCTGCCGCGAGTCACCGACCACTTTGTCATCGAGGGTGAAGGCCAATACCTGGTGATGGATTTCATCCAGGGAGGCGATTTGCGCGAGCGCTTGGAGCGCGGAGGCCCGATCCCGGAGGCCGAGTGCCTGCCCTGGTTCCTGGATATCTGCGACGCCCTCGCCTACCTGCATAGCCGCACGCCGCCCATCCTGCACCGGGACATCAAACCCGGCAACATCAAGATCATGCCCGATGGGCGCGCCATCCTGGTGGATTTCGGCCTGGCCAAAGTGGACGACAAGAGCAGCACCACCACCACCGGGGCCAAAGCGATGACGCCTGGTTTCTCCCCCCCGGAGCAATACGGGACGGGGCGGACCGATCCGAGGACGGATGTGTATTCCCTCGGGGCCACCCTCTACGCCGCGCTGACGGCCGCCATCCCGGAGGACTCGCTTGAACGTGCCATGGGTCGTGAGGAGCTGACGCCCCTTCGAAAGCGCAATCCCGAGGTGAGTCCCGGTCTGGCCCGCGTGGTGACGAAGGCCCTATCTGTGGATCCCAAGGATAGGTATCAGAGCATCGCTGAGATGGCCGCCGCGCTGGCGGCCTCAACCCGGGCAAGTGTGCCGACGGTGGTTCGCAATTATCCTAACCTGGAGCGCACGATCGCCGCCAGCCGGGGTTCGAAGACTGAGGTCCCTGGGCTGCAAGTGACCCAGCGTGTGCGGCGCCGGGCCCTGCCAAGATTGCTCGTGATCATCGGTGCGGTGATCCTGATTGCGGGGGGCGCCGTAGTGAGCGCGCCCCGCGTGGCGCCGGCCCTGGCGACGCTCTTTTCCCCGCCCTCCTCGCCGCCCACAGAGCCGCCCATTGAGCCCAGCGCCACGCAGCCGCCCGCGCCCACCGCCACATTGGAGATCGCCCTCCCGCCGGTGGTGGAATCACCCACGCCTCAGGCCAGCGACACCCCGGAAGGCTTGACAGCCACCCAACTGCCAGGAGTGGCCGCCACCGCCACACCCACGGGAGGAGGCACCGGTCAGATCGCCTTCGCCTCCGACCGCTCTGGCGTGCCCCAGATCTACCTGGTGAATATCGACGGCACCGGGCTACGGCAATTGACCCAGCTGGAGGAGGGTGCCTGCCAGCCGGCCTGGGCCCCTTCAGGGCGCCAGTTGGTGTTCACTTCGCCTTGCCGTGGCAATCGTGACCAGTATGCCGGGTCAAGCTTGTGGATGATTGATGTGGATCCGGAAGGGAACGCCAGCGAGCCGACCCAGCTGCGCACCGCGCCAGGGGGCGATTACGATCCGGCCTGGCACCCCAATGGCGACCGTGTGGCCTTCACCTCCTTGCGTGATAACCGTCCGCAGGTGTACGTGATGCAAGTGGACGGCAGCGAACTGCAGAACCTCAATCAGGACCTGGGGCACAACCGTGAGCCAGCCTGGTCGCCGGCCGGCACGCAGCTGGTCTTCACCAGCACCCGCGGGGGTGCGACCGAGATTTGGGTTATGCCCGCAACAGGGGGCGAGGTGAAACGGTTCTCGCGCGCCGAGGACGGTGCCGATACACATGCAGCCTGGTCGCCTGATGGCGAATGGATTCTCTTTGATCGCATTATCGGGGGGATCTCGAGGCTCGTCATTGCCTCCTTCGCCGATCAAGGCACGCGCCTGTCTCGGATCTGCCCAGAGGGCCAGCGCGCCAACCAGCCGATGGCCGAGCCGGGGTGGTCGCCCGATGGTCAGTGGATCGTCTTCGAAACCTGGCCGGACGGCGTCGATCACAATATCGCCATTCTCCGCGTGGGCTGCACCAACTACGGCGAGATCACCAGCGATCCGGGTCTGGATTTCGACGCGGCCTGGCGCCCGCTGCCTTAGGCTGGCCAGATCACCCGAACCTGGGGAACCGCGCGGATAGGAAGGGTGTCAGGTTTTGCCGCGGACCTCCGTACTTGCGGTGGCTCTTTCTTCTCGGGGATAATCGTAGGTGCGCCCCGCGGCGGATGGCCGCAGCGACGGCCATCCGGCCTGGCGCTGTGGTTCGCGGAACTCATTCCATTCAAAAGGGAGCAAGAGATGACAGCCAAGATCATTGACGGGAAAGCCATCGCGGCGGAAATCCGCCAGGAGGTGGCCAAAGGTGTGGAGGAACTGCTCGCGGCGGGAGGGCCTCGGCCTGGTCTGGCCACGGTGCTGGTGGGCGAGGATCCGGCTTCGCAGACTTACGTGCGCATGAAGCGCAAGGCTTGCGAGGAGGTGGGGATCGAATCCTTCGGACATGAATTGCCGGCCACAGCCTCCCAGGAGGAAGTTGAGACGCTGGTGAAGGAACTAAACGCCGACCCGAAAGTGCATGGGATCCTGGTCCAACTGCCGCTTCCGGCCGGGTTAGACGAGGAAGCGATCTTGCGGGCGATCAGTATTGAGAAGGACGTCGATGGCTTTCACCCGATCAACATCGGCCGTCTGGCGCAAAAGGGCCGGGAGCCGCTCTTTGTGCCCTGCACGCCGGCCGGATGCATCGTGTTGCTGAAGCGATCCGGGGCCAAGCTCGAGGGGGCGCGAGCCGTGGTGGTTGGGCGCTCGAATATCGTGGGCATGCCGGCAGCCTTGCTGTTGGTGAAGGAAAACGCCACGGTGACCATCTGCCACTCGCGCACCCAGGACCTGCCCAGCGTCTGCCGAGAGGCGGATGTGTTGATCGCCGCCATCGGGCGGCCGCAGATGATCCGGGGGGATTGGATCAAGCCCGGGGCCTATGTCATCGACGTGGGTGTGAACCGGGTTGACGATCCGGAAGCCAAGCGCGGCTACCGCCTGGTGGGAGATGTGGCCTTTGACGAAGCGGTCGAGGTGGCCGGGGCGATCACGCCGGTACCGGGGGGCGTGGGGCCGATGACGATCGCCGGGCTGCTGCAGAACACGCTGCGCTCGGCACAGCGCGCCATGCCCTAGGCTTGGCTCACTCAGGCAGCGAGCATAAAAGGGGCTGTCCCAAGAGGGCAGCCCTTTCCTTCTCCACGGAGACCGGAGGCTTGCCTCCGGTCTCGGGCGGGATCCCGAGACGAAGGAAGGGGCGCATGGTTGTGCGCCCCTTCCTATATATCACCCCGGGGAAAGCTGTCTGTCCTCGGCGAAGCGGGGAATGGACCCCCAGGATGTCGTCTTCGCATCGGGGGCGCCCTTCCTCCTTGTGCGGATCTCTGCATTTCCTCCTGCCCCCTATAGGGGCTGCCCATGCGATCTTTTAGGGCAGCCCCTTTCTCGATGGATAATAGATGCGGGAGGTTGAGGCAAGACCTCATGGTGCCGACCCGCTGGTCTGAACGGAAAGGGAAGGGAAGCTGCCAGGCTGCCCGTTCGTTCTTGTTGACGGCAATGGGTTGCCTTGCGGCCGGATGGGGCAATGCCAATCATGCCAGGGCATGACGAATGGCGGCCTTTGAGTATGTTGTCTGACAATTGACGCATGCCGGTGAGGGTGCTACACTCCCGCTATCCTCTCGGGAGTTCCCATGAGCACTCTGCTCGTACGAAATGCCGGCTTGCTGGTTACGATGGACGATGCCCAGCGGGAGATACCGGGCGGCGGATTGTTCATCCGCAATGGCTGGATCGAACAGGCTGGGCCCTCGGAGACCCTCCCCACCGATGCGGACGAGATCCTGGATCTGGAAGGCCATATTCTGCTCCCCGGCCTGATCAACACCCATCACCATCTCTATCAAACGCTCACACGGGTTGTGCCCGCAGCCCAGGATGCGGATTTGTTCCAATGGCTTAAGACGCTCTATCCTATCTGGGCCCGCATGGGACCGGAGGACATGCGCCTCTCCACGCAGCTCGGCCTGGCGGAGCTGGCGCTCTCGGGCTGCACTACCACCTGCGATCATCACTACATCTTCCCCAATGGCTGCCGCCTGGACGACCAGATCGAGGCGGCGCGCGTGGTGGGACTGCGCCTGCACGCCTCTAGGGGATCAATGAGCCTGGGTGAGAGCAAGGGGGGCTTGCCCCCAGATGAGGTCGTAGAGGAGGAAGATGCCATCCTCGAGGATACCCAGCGGGTGATTGATCAGTACCATGATCCACACCCCGGGGCGATGACACGCATCGTCGTGGCGCCCTGCTCGCCCTTCTCGGTAACACCGGACCTGATGCGCGAATCGGCGGCGCTCGCTCGCGCCGCAGGCGTTCAGTTGCACACCCACCTGGCCGAAACGCTGGACGAAGAGATCTTCTGCCTGGAGCAATTTGGGGAGCGCCCGCTGGCCTATGCAGAGCGGCTGGATTGGACCGGGGAGGATGTCTGGTTTGCGCACGGCGTGCATATCAACGCCGACGAAGTCGGGCGGATGGCCAGCACGGGTGTGGGCGTGGCGCATTGCCCATCCTCGAACATGCGACTGGCCTCCGGCATCGCTCCGGTCCGGCGATACCTTGCGCAGGGGGTCAAGGTGGGCCTAGGAGTGGATGGTTCGGCGAGCAACGATAGCTCGCACATGCTTGCCGAGGTCCGCCAGGCGATGTTGATTTCACGGCTGGGCGCCGCCGTGGCGCCGGACATCGACGGTCCCAGCCCGCTTCTCACGGCGCGACAGGCCCTGACGCTGGCGACGCGTGGCGGCGCAGCCGTGCTTGGCCGTGAGGACATCGGCTCGCTCGAAGCGGGCAAGTGCGCCGATTTCATCTCCATCCGGCTCGAGCGGCTGGAGTATGCCGGCGGCCTGCATGATCCCGTGGCGGCACTGGTTTTCTGCTCGCCCGTAACGGTCGATTACAGTTATGTGCACGGCCGGCCGGTGATCCGCCAAGGACATATGGAGACCGTTGACCTCGGCCCGCTGGTGGAGGCCCACAACCGGGCTGCCCGCCGGCTTGTGGACGGCGAGGCCTGAGAGGGAGGGGAGCATGTCGAGCGAATATGTGGCTCAGTGGTCCGAGATCAGCCGCCAGCTTGTGGCCGTCGCCATGGGCCGCGAGAAGGCCGATCTGGTGATCGAGAACGGCCGCTGGGTGTGCGTTCAATCCGGGGAGATCCTGCCGGGCATGAGCGTGGCCATCAAAGGTGAGCGTATCGCCTTTGTAGGGCCCGATGCCAGCCACACCATCAGTCCTGAAACCGTGCGCATCGATGCTGGCGGCCGTCACCTCGTCCCGGGGCTTCTAGACGGGCATATGCACGTCGAATCAGGCATGCTGACAGTCACTGAGTTCGTGCGGGCGGTGCTGCCCCATGGCACTACAGGGATGTTCGTCGACCCACATGAGATCGCCAATGTATTCGGGTTGCGGGGTGTGCGCATGATGGTCGACGAAGCCGCCATCCAACCCATCCATGTTTGGGTGCAGATGCCATCCTGCGTCCCCTCCGCGCCCGGATTGGAGACGCCAGGCGCTTCCATCGGCCCGGAGGAGGTGCGGGAGGCCATGAAGTGGCCTGGCATCATCGGCCTGGGGGAGATGATGAACTTCCCGGGCGTCATCCATGGGGACGATAAGATGCATGCCGAAATGGCCGAGACACGCGCCGCCGGGAAGGTCATCGGTGGCCACTACGCCTCGCCCGACCTGGGCTTGGCCTTCCATGGCTATGCGGCCGGTGGCCCCGAAGACGACCATGAGGGCACCCGCCTGGAGGATGCCGTGGCGCGTGTGCGGCAAGGCATGAAGGCCATGCTCCGCTACGGCTCGGGATGGCATGATGTGGCGGCCCAGATCCGCGCCGTCACAGAAATGGGGCTCGATCCCAGGCATTTCTTGCTCGTCACTGACGACAGCCATTCCGCCACCCTGGTTCACGAGGGTCATATGGACCGCGTAGTGCGCCATGCCATTCAGCAAGGGGCCGATCCGATGATCGTCCTCCAGATGGCCACCCTCAACACCGCCGAGCACTTTGGCGTGGCGCGCGAGGTGGGGCAGATCGCTCCTGGGCGCTTCGCCGACATCCTGCTGGTGGAGGATCTGCGCGAGTTCCGCGCCGACGAGGTGATCGCACGGGGGCGTGTGGCCGCGCGCAACGGGCAATTGCTCATTGAATTGCCGTCCTTTGCGTATCCGGCCGAGGTGCTTTCCTCGGTGCATCTGCAACGCCAGCTTGTGCCGCAGGATTTCCGGCTTGAGGCGCCGCGCGACGGTGAAATGGGGGCGCACGTCATCGGCGTGGTGGAAAACCAGGCCCCCACGCGCCATCTGAAGCGGAAGGTGCAGGCCTCGAACGGGGAGGTCCGGCTGGATCCCTCGCAGGACCTGGCCAAGGTGGCCATCGTGGAGCGCCATCAGGGGAGCGGAACGGTGCAGGTGGCCTTGGTGGAGGGTTTCGGATTCAAGAAACCCTGCGGCATCGCCTCCACCGTTGCGCATGACTGCCATCAGATGGTGGTAGTGGGCACCAGCGAAGCAGATATGGCCATGGCTGCCAATAAGCTGGCGGAGGCCGGAGGTGGGCAGATCGTGGTCTGTGAGGGGCACGTAATCGCGCTCGTGGAGCTTCCCATCGCTGGGCTGATGTCGAACGAACGGGCCGAAATTGTCGCCGAGAAGGCCGAGAGTATTCTGGAGGGTTTCCGGGCCTGTGGCTGCACGATGAACAATCCGAATATGCAACTCAGCCTGATCGCGCTGGTGGTCATCCCAGCTCTGCGCATCTCTGATCAGGGTCTGGTGGACGTCGAGCGCTTTGAAGTCATCCCGGTGCTCGAGCCTTGAACTCGCCGGGGAGGATCTGAGGATGCCCACCGAGCCGAAATCCAGATTGAAGGGGAAGACGGATCGCCGTCCGCTCTACGAGCGGACGGCGGAGGCCCTGTCCCGGCTGCTCGAGAGCCTCGAGCCGGGCACCTATCTTCCCTCCGAGCCTAAGCTGGCCAGGCAATTGGGCGTCTCGAGGGCTACCCTGCGGGAGGCCATGCGGGTTTTCGAGGGCCGGGGGCTGATCGTGCGCCGCCAGGGAGTCGGCACGGTAGTCGTGCGGCCGCCTCAGGTCATCGAAACCGGGATCGAGGCCCTCGAGAGCATCGAAACTCTGGCAGGCAGGATCGGCCTGAAGGTTGAGATGGGTGAGTTGGCCTTGCGCACGCGCCCACCCAGCGGTGAAGAGCGAGCCCGCTTCGGCCTCGCCGATGGCGTGCCGCTGGCGGAGGTGTCGCGCGTGATGCTGGCCGAAGGCCGGCCGATTGCCTACCTGATCGATGCCCTGCCCGAGCCATTCTTGCCGGAGGAGATTCTCAATGGCGCATTCCGGGGATCAGTACTGGACTTGCTGCTTCGCCGGGGGGATCCGAGGCTATCCCATTCCAATGCCAACATCTCGGCTGTTTCGGCCTCGTCAGAGGTGGCGAGATATCTGGGGATTCAGCGTGGGGATGTGCTCTTGAGCCTGGAGGCCTGGCTTTACACCACGTCGGGCGAGGCGGTGGACCATTCCCACAGCTTCTTCCTGCCGGGCACCTTCCGATTCCACGTCGTCCGCAGAATTTCACAAGGGTGACGCTCGGTTGAAGGAGCCCGCAAGAAGGTCAAGACCAAAACCAATCATGAAGGAGAATTGAAATGCGCAGCTTTGCAGGACGAGACATTCTATCTTTGAAGGGCTTTGAACGCGAGGAGTATTTCCGTGTGTTCGAAGTCTGCGACCGTCTGGCATCCATCGCCAGAGATCGGCGGAACAGCGACTTGCTGGCTGAGAAGACTCTGGTAACTGCCTTCTATCAACCCAGCACCCGCACGCGCCTGGCGCATGAGGCCGCCATGCTGCGGCTGGGGGGAAAGGTTACAGGCTTCGCCGATGCCAAGATGACCCGCGCCGGTGACTTCTACCAGGAGTCCATCAAAGATACGGTTAAGATGCTGGAGTTCTACGGCGACGTGATCGTCATGCGGCACTTCCAGCAGGGCGCGCCGCATGAGGCCGCCAAGTGGGCCTCGATCCCCGTGATCAATGGGGGTGACGGCTGGGGCGAGCACCCCACACAGATCCTCACGGACCTTTACACCATCTGGAAGGAAAAAGGCCGCCTGGATGGCCTGCGCTGGCTGGCGGTCGGCGATATGCGCATGCGAACGATGCACTCGCTGGCCTACGGGCTCACGCAGTTCGACTGCCCGATCACCTTTGTTTCACCACCGGAGATGTCCCTCACCGAGGAGTTCAAGGCCGAGCTCAGGGAACTGAGCCTTGACTTCCGGGAGAAGGAGCATGTAGAACAGGCCATCGCCGAAGCGGACGTGATCCTGGTGGAGCCCGTTGTGCAGCCGGATTACACCAAGTCGCTCGATGAGCGCAAGGGCGATGTAGGTCTCACGCCGGCAAACTACAAGATCACACGGGAGCTGCTAGAGACCAAGGCCAAGTCGGACGCTGTGCTTCTACACTCCTTGCCGCGCATGGACGAGATCCCCACAGACGTGGACGCCACGCGGTGGTCGCGCTACTGGATCGAGGCCTTCAACGGCGTGGTCATGCGCATGGGCCTGCTGGCGCTTGTGCTGGGTGCCATGGAGTAATCACACCGGCCGGGGATTATCCCCGGCCGGATTCCAATTGCAGCGGTTGCTTGGACCAGGAGGTTGATGTCCGATGCAAACTCATTTGAAAGGCCGAGATCTGATCGGCGACCTGGATTTCAGCCGGGAAGAAGTGGAGACAGTACTGGATGTGGCCTTCGACCTGAAGCGCAAACGGGCCCTGGGCGAGCCTCATCCCTATCTGCGCGATAAGGTGCTGGCGATGCTCTTCTTCTTCTCGAGCACCCGCACGCGCGGGTCCTTCGAGGCCGGGATGGCCCAATTGGGCGGTCACGCGGCCTTCATCGAATCCCGCACCACCCAGATCTCCCACGGTGATACCGAGAAGGAGATGGGGGAGATCTTCGGGCGATACTTCGATGGTATCGCCATACGGCACGTGGATTGGGGCATCGGCAACCGTTACCTCAACCTGGTGGCCGAGGCATCGCGTGTGCCGGTGCTCAATATGCAATGTGAGTATTACCATCCCTTCCAAATCCTGGCCGACCTGATGACCATCATCGAGAAGAAAGGCCGTGATCTGCGCCGCAAGAAGATGGTCGTCTCCTGGGCCTACGCCTCTTCGTATCTGAAACCCATCTCGGTGCCGCAATCGCTCATCCTGCAGATGCCGCGCTTCGGCCTGGATGTGGTCCTGGCCCATCCACCGGAGTTCAAGCTCATGCCCGAGATCATGGACCAAGCGCGGGAGCAGGCGCGGAAATTCGGCACGGGTTTCGAGGTGGTCGACGATATGAAGGCCGCGGCAAAGGACGCCGATATCATCTATGCCAAGTCCTGGGGCCCGCTGCTGACCACCACGGACCCCGAACAGGGCAAGGAGATCCAGGACCGCTACAAGGACTGGATTGCCGACGAGGCCCTTATGGCGCTGGCAAAGGAGGACGCCATCTACATGCACCCCCTGCCGGCCGACCGCAACATCGAGGTCACGGATGGCGTCATCGACGGCCCGCACAGCGTCGTCTTCGATGAGGCCGAGAACCGGTTGCATGTCCAGAAGGCCGTGATGGCCCTCACGATGTGAGTGGAGGATTGGGATCGAATGGCAAGCGAAGAAAGGAAAGTTGCCGTCGTCGCGGTTGGCGGGAACTCGCTCATCAAGGACAAAGCCCATAAGACTGTGCCGGATCAGTACGCCGCGGCGAGCGAATCTATGCAGCATATCGCCGGCATGATCGAGCAGGGTTGGGACGTGGTCATCACCCATGGCAATGGGCCCCAGGTAGGGTTCATTTTGCGCCGAGCCGAGCTGGCATTGCATGAGCTCCACCCTGTCCCGCTGGACTCCTGCGGCGCCGACACGCAGGGGGCGATCGGCTACATGTTCCAGCGGGCCCTATATAACGAGTTCAAGCGTCGAGGCCTGCCGAAGCAGGCGGCAACGGTCGTGACCCAGGTGCTGGTGGACCGGGAAGACCCGGCCTTTGAGAATCCGACCAAGCCCATCGGGTCCTTCATGGACGAGGCCACCGCCAAGCAGCACGCCGAGCAAGATGGTTGGGCCGTGGTTGAGGATGCGGGGCGGGGCTGGCGCCGGGTGGTGCCTTCGCCGTTGCCGGTGCGCATCATCGAGCAGAACGCCATCCAGGCCCTGGTGGATAGCGGCTTCGTGGTCATCGGCGTGGGTGGCGGGGGCATCCCGGTGGTCGAGGATGAGCAGGGCCATCTGGTGGGTGTGGAGGCGGTGATTGACAAGGACTTCGCCTCCGCCTTGCTGGCTAATAGCCTGGAGGCCGATCTCTTGCTGATCTCCACGGCGGTCGAAAAAGTCGCTTTGCACTACAATACGCCCCAACAGCGCTGGCTGGACAGCATGACGCTGGCGGAGGCCAAGCGCTATCTGGAAGAGGGCCATTTTGGTATGGGCAGCATGGAGCCCAAGATCCGTGCCATCATTCAATTCCTGGAGCGCGGCGGCAAGGAGGCGTTGATCACCGACCCCGAGAACATAGAACGCGCCTTGCTGGGGGAAACGGGCACGCGCATCACGCGGTCGTCCTTACATGCATAGCAGCCCAGAGAGAGGAGGTGACGCGAAGCAAGAGAGCTAAGGAACCGGCGAATCAGAAAAAGGCCTGTGAATAGATCGAGGAGAGGATTAAGAGATGTCACCTAAGAGATTCTGGCAAATAGCTGCCTTTACCCTCATCCTGACCATGGCGCTGAGCGCATGCGGCGGGGGTCAGGCTGAGGTGGAGGAGCCAGCCGAGAAGCTGAAAGTGGCCTTCATCTACATTGGACAGCCCGGCGATCTTGGTTGGACTTACGAGCACGAGCGTGGTCGGCTCATGCTGGAAGAGCAGCTTGGCGATCAGATCGAGACGGTCACGGTCCCCGATGTGCCGGAAGGCCCGGACGCTGAGAAGGCAATCCGGGATGTGGTCAACGCCGGCGCGGATGTGGTCTTCACGACAAGTTTTGGTTTCATGGACCCGACCTTGACAGTGGCCCAGGAGTTCCCCGAAGTCTATTTTGAGCACTGCTCGGGCTACAAGACCGCGGACAACGTGGCGACCTACTTCGGGCGCATGTATCAACCCCGATATCTGTCAGGGCTGGTGGCTGGCAGCATGACAGAGAAGGACCTCATTGGCTATGTGGCCGCCTTCCCCATCCCTGAGGTCTTGCGCGGCATTAATGCCTTCACGCTCGGGGTCCAGGCTGCCAACCCCGAGGCGGAAGTCCGCGTAGTCTGGACGAACACCTGGTATGACCCGGTGAAGGAACGCGAAGCGGCGGAGGCCCTGCTTGATGAGGGTGTCGACATCATCGCACAGCATCAAGACACGACCGAGCCGCAGAAGGCCGCCAAGGAACGTGGTCTGTTGAGCATCGGCTATGATTCCGATATGGCGCAGTTCGTCGGCGAGACGGTGCTTACAAGCCCTGTGTGGAATTGGGGCAGTTACTATGTCGCCACGGTGCAGGAAATCCTCAATGGAACCTGGGAATCCCACCAATATTGGGGCGGCATGGCAGAGGGCGTCGTCGAGCTGGCTGACCTGAGCCCGCTTGTCCCAGAAAATGTGACCGCAAATGTGCAGGCTGAGAAGGATCGCATTCTTGGCGGTGATTGGGACGTCTTCTGCGGACCGATCAACGCGCAGGACGGCTCCCTCAAGGTGGCCGAGGGCGAGTGTCTTAGCGACGAGGCCATGCTTGGCATGGATTGGCTCGTCGAGGGTGTGGTAGGCACGCTAGGAGAGTAGCCGTTCATCAAATAGGCTCCCCCCCTCGGAGCCGCCGGGGGGGGGCTGATTTCATCCAGAACTATCAGGGAGACTGATGAGCCAAATCGACACTTCCCCCGCCGTGATCATGAGGGGGATCACAAAACGTTTTCCGGGGGTGGTAGCCAATCACAGGGTGGATCTGGAGGTGCGCGGTGGGCATATTCACGCCCTCTTGGGGGAGAACGGGGCGGGCAAAAGCACGCTAATGAATGTGCTCGCGGGCCTCTACCAGCCGGATGAGGGGCAGATCATCATCAGGGGCAAGTTGGTTCAATTTCACTCCCCTCGTGATGCCATCGAGTATGGCATTGGCATGGTCCATCAGAATTTCATGCTCGTGGAGAGCTTCACCGTCGCGGAGAACGTGATCCTGGGCTACGGCGGTGACGGGATGCTGGTTGATCGCAGTGCTATCCATCGCCAGGTCCAAGTCCTCTCCGAGCGCTATCGCTTGGATGTGGACCCCAATGCCTTTATCTGGCAGCTCTCCGTGGGCGAGCAGCAGCGGGTGGAGATCCTCAAGCTGCTCTACCGCGGGGCGGATGTGTTGATCCTCGATGAGCCCACGGCAGTCCTGACTCCCCAGGAATCGGATGAATTGGCCGAGATACTGCGCCAGATGACCGATGAGGGCAAAGCGATCATCTTCATCACCCACAAGCTTGACGAGGTGATGGCCTTCTCCGATCAGGTGACTGTGCTTCGTGGGGGAGAGGTGATCGCGACCCTGCCGACGGCTAAGATCACGAAGGAAGAGCTGGCAAGGCTGATGGTGGGTCGGGAAGTGCTATTCCGAATTGAGAAGGAACCCTATGAGGCTGGTCCGGCAGTCTTGGAGCTTGAGGCCGTCAGCGCTCAGAATGACAAAGGTCTACCGGCGCTGAAGGGCATCAGCCTGCAGATCCGGCGAGGGGAAATCCTTGGCATTGCGGGCGTCGCGGGCAACGGCCAACGGGAGCTCGCTGAGGTGATCACCGGCCTGCGTCCGGTTACAAATGGTGCGATCAGGGTCGGTGGCCGTGAGATCACGAATTGCTCTCCGAAGGAGGCCATCGACGCCGGCGTGAGTCATGTCCCTGGCGACCGCCTGGGCGTCGGACTAATCCCCAACTTGCCCGTTGTGGACAACCTGGCGATGAAGGCCTACCGCCGCCCGCCTCTGGCACGCGGCCCACTGCTAGATGGAACTGCCATGGGGACATTTGCTCGCAGGCTGGTGGAGGCCTTCAAAATCGCCACCCCCTCCATCCAGACGAATGCTCGCCTGCTATCTGGGGGCAACCAGCAGAAAGTGGTCCTGGCGCGCGAAATCGACTCAAGTGGTGGTGTTTTGGTCGCAGTTCACCCCACGCGTGGGCTAGACGTTGGCGCGACCGAATCGGTCCGCCGCACGCTCCTGGAGCAGCGCCGACAAGGGGCGGCGATCCTGCTCATCTCTGAGGACCTCGACGAACTGATGCAGCTGTCAGATCGCATTGCGGTCATCTTCGAGGGCGAGATTATGGGCTTCGTGGACGCCGATAGAGCCGATAAGGATGAGATCGGCTTGATGATGGCGGGTGAGCGCCGCGTGGCTTCTGAGATCTCGTAGACGCTAGGCGGAGGGAACGTGAGATTAGTCTTTGAAAAACGCCTAACCCAATCCCGATGGGCGGCCCTGCTGGTCCCGCTGGGGTCGTTCCTGTTGGCCTTGCTCTTTGGATCCATCTTCCTGGCGGCATTCGGCGTCGATCCCCTCCAGGCTTACCGAGTTATGGTTGTGGGATCCTTGGGTTCTCAATATGCATTCACCGAGACGCTCGTTAAGGCCATCCCTCTGATGCTAACCGGTCTGGGCGTCTCAATAGCTTTTCGCATGCTTTTCTGGAATATTGGGGCGGAAGGCCAATTAGCGATGGGCGGAATTGCGGCCAGCATGGTGGCCCTCTTCTGGAGCCAGTCGCTTCCGGACGCCCTGACGCTGCCGCTGATGATCTTGGCCGCCGTCCTCGCAGGCGCCGTGTGGGGTTTGATCCCCGCGCTGCTGAAGGCCTATATCGGCGTGAACGAAATTCTCACCACCCTGATGATGAATTACATCGCCGTGCTTGGTGTGGAGTATCTCTACCTTGGGCCCTGGCGTGATCCAGAGGGTCGTGGCTTCCCGGGGACGGCCGCTTTCCCGCCAGAGGCGATTCTTCCCCGTATCGTGGGGCGTGTTCACTTGGGGATTCTCTTTGCAGTGATCGCGGCCGCTCTGCTCTGGCTAATCCTTTCGAGGATGAAATGGGGGTATGAGATCCGCGTCATCGGCGAGAACCCGGAGGCGGCGCGATACACGGGGGTCAGTATCGCGCGGAACATCTTGCTGGTTATGCTGCTTTCGGGGGGGCTAGCAGGTCTGGCGGGGATGTCGGAGGTGGCGGGCATAGCTCGTCGGCTGTATCAGGGTCTCACCGTCGGCTATGGCTATACGGCCATAATCGTTGCCTGGCTTGCAAACCTGAACCCATGGGGTGTGCTGTTCTCGGCGTTCTTCATGGCGGCGCTTCTCGTGGGTGGTGATCAGATCCAGATTGCCTTGCAGACTCCGGCAGCGGTGGCTCTTGTCCTGCAAGGGGCCATCCTGTTCTTCGTTCTCGGGGGATGGATCTTTGTAAATTATCGTATTCGCATCATTCGACCTCTCGGCGAGGCGGCGCTGGAGGCAGGTGATGACTGAAGCATTCCTGATTTCCATTCTCACGATCACGATACGCGCTGGGGTTTCCCTGCTTTACGCCACGCTGGGTGAAATCTATACCGAGCGATCAGGCGTGCTCAATCTGGGCGTGGAGGGTGTCATGATGATGGGCGCTGCGACGGCTTTCGCGGTTGCCTACCACAGTGGCAGCGCTTGGTTGGGCCTGGCGGCGGCAATCATCGCAGGCGTGGCCCTGGCGGGCATCCATGCATTTCTATCCATTACGATGCGCGCCGACCAGGTGGTGAGCGGCCTGGCTTTGACGATTTTCGGCACGGGGCTGGCGAGTTTCATGGGGCAGCGTCTGGGGCCTGGAGGGCAAACGATGGTTGGGTTGCAGGGGCCGGTGTTCGCCCGAACGCCGATCCCCATCCTGAGCAAACTGCCGATCCTGGGACCTTCCTTCTTCAATCAGGACATCCTCACCTATATGCTCTACATCCTCTTGCCGATCATGTGGTTCTATCTATATAGGACCAAGGCAGGTCTGCATCTGCGCGCGGTGGGCGAGAACCCACAAGCGGCGGATGCCATGGGGGTGAATGTTGCGCTAACCCGCTATGTCTATACCATGCTTGGCGGGCTACTGATGGGGGTCGCAGGGGCTCATCTCTCACTGGGTTACTTGCAAGGTTGGGCGCAGAACATCACGGGGGGACGCGGTTGGATCGCGATTGCGCTAGTGATCTTCGCCATGTGGGATCCGCTGCGGGCCGTGATCGGGGCGATGCTTTTTGGCGGCATCAACGCGCTTCAATTCCGCATGCAGGCTGCTGGCACGACCATCCCAGCGCCGTTCCTGAATATGATGCCTTATATCTTCACCATCCTCGTATTGGTTGTAATCACCTGGTGGGAGGCCGTGCGTAGGCGCATCGGGGCGCCGGCGGCCCTGGGAATCCCCTTTGCCCGGGAGGAGAAATGAGCCGCCAGGCCTGAAAGCGCGCGGATGACGATCTTGGGCAAATAACGCGGTGGGAATTGGGGAGATGTGAGCGCGTCGACGATGGCATGCGGCGTAAAATCAGAGAAGGCGGAATATTGCTTCTGGAACAAACTTCGCGGTTGAGGATCGACGCGATGTTTTATCGAATGCGCCCTGCAAGCGACATACTGCAAATACACAAAGTGATCCTCTGAAGGAGCTATCGTGGGCCGATTGCTTGGTTATCTCTGCTCGATTTGTGGAAGCCGATATGGGCCGGATGACGTAATCTATACTTGCCCCGATGACGGCGGCAACCTGGATGTCGTGCTCGATCTCCAGGCCATTCAGGCTGATACGAACCCGGCCGCGATCGCGGCCTCAGCCGAGACCTCCATCTGGCGCTATTTGCCACTATTGCCGGTGGGAGACCCTGGCTTTTGGGGCACACCCCTGCGCACGGTGGGTTGGACGCCGCTCTATGAGCTGCGTGAGTCTGCGCAGCGTTTTGGCCTTTCGCGGCTCTGGTTGAAGGATGACGGCCGCAACCCCACCGCCTCCTTCAAGGATCGCGCCAGCGCGGTGGTGGTGGCGCGGGCGCGTGAGGTTGGCGCGGATGTCGTCATCACCGCCTCCACGGGCAACGCCGGCGCGGCCCTGGCCGGTATGGCGGCGGCGGCACGTATGCCGGCGGTGATTCTGGCGCCGCGCAGCGCACCCCCTGCGAAGATAGCCCAATTGCTCACCTTCGGCGCGCAGGTGGTGCTCGTCGACGGCAATTACGACCAGGCCTTCGACCTGAGCCTGGAGGCGGCGCAGGCCTTCGGATGGTACTGCCGCAACACGGGCTACAACCCCTTCACAGCCGAAGGCAAGAAGACCGCCGCCTTCGAGATCTGTGAGCAGCTAGGCTCACCAGATGGGGCATGGCGGGCGCCGCAGGCGGTTTTCGTATCGGTGGGCGACGGGAACATCATCTCCGGCCTGCACAAGGGCTTCAAGGACCTGTTGGCCTTGGGTTGGATCGAATCGATGCCCCGCATCTTCGGTGTGCAGTCCGAAGGATCGGCGGCGATCGCCAGGGCCTTCGCGGCCGGCACGGAGGACATCCAGCCGGTGGCGGCGGACACGATTGCCGACAGCATCTCGGTCGACCTGCCGAGGGATGGGTTGCGGGCGTTGCGCGCTGCCACCCAGACCGGCGGCGCCTACTTGGCCGTCTCCGACCAGGCCATTCTGGAGGCCATCGCGGAATTGGGGCGGGAGGCGGCGGTCTTCGCAGAGCCCGCCGGCGCCGCGGCCTATGCCGGCTTCCGGGCAGCCGTCGACCAGGGCCTGATTGGCGAGAGCGATGAAGTGCTGGTTCTCAATACGGGCAATGGCTTGAAGGACGTGCGCGCCGCCATGCAGGCCACCGGCGAGGCGGATATTATTGAGCCTGAACTGACGGCGCTTCGGCGGTTGCTGGCCGAGAGGGGATTGGTCGCAGGAGGGTAGCATGGCTGCTAAAGTCACCTTCTCCATCGCCGTGCCCGTTTTCAATGAAATCGAGGCGCTCCCCGAACTCTACCGCCGGGTGGCGGATGTCATGGAGGGCCTGGATGAACCTTGGGAGCTGGTGCTTGTGGATGATGGCTCAACGGATGGCTCACGGGAGTGGATCGAGGCCAAGGCGGAGGAGGATCCGCGCGTGCGCCCGGTTATCTTCGCCCGCAACTTCGGCCATCAGATCGGGCTGACCGCTGGCCTGGATTACAGCCGGGGCCAGGCCGTCATCGTGATGGACGCCGACCTGCAGGATCCGCCGGAGGTCATCCCCGAGATGGTGGCCAAGTGGCGGGAAGGCTATGAGGTGGTCTATGGGGTACGCGAGGCCCGGGAGGGGGAGGGCTGGTTCAAGAAGGCCACCGCGGCCCTCTTCTACCGGTTGATCAACCGCATCACGGATGTGGAGATCCCCCTCGATGCGGGCGATTTCCGCCTGATGGATCGCAAGGTGGTCGAAGCGCTGAAATCGATGCGCGAGCAGCACCGCTTCCCGCGCGCCATGGCAGCATGGGTGGGCTTTCGTCAGACCGGCGTGCCCTACCGCCGTGCGCCGCGCATCGCCGGAGAGACGAAGTATCCCTTTCGCAAGATGTTCCGGCTGGCGCTGAATGCCATCACGGGTTTCTCCTACTTCCCGCTGCAAATTGCCACCTATCTCGGCTTTGCGAGCGCGGGGATCAGCATTCTTGCCATCCCGGTGGTCATCGCAATGCGGTTGGCTGGCAGCCAGGCATTCTATGGGCAGGCGACGGCGCTCATCGCCGTGTTGTTCCTGGGGGGGGTGCAACTGATCTCGCTGGGGATCCTCGGCGAATACATCGGGCGCATTTACGATGAAGTCAAGGGTCGCCCGCTGTATATCGTACGCCGGGCGCCTGATGAAGAGTAGAACGCATACTTCCGAAAGGAGCACCTGAGAAGCATGATTGACCTTACGATATATGAGGAGCGGTTGGCGAAAGCCGTAGGCCGCGCTCGCGAGCGCGGCATCATCATCCCGACCTTCGCGCAGATGAGGGATCCATCGCTGATTCCTGAGAAGATCAAGAAGGAGTTGAAAAGGATCAGTCTGTGGGAGGTTAACCCTCGCAACCTTTTCCGGATCACCTGGAAAAATGAACCTGTTCCAGAGGGTGGTGGATTTGATGGCGTCAACTATATCGAGTTTCCCAGCAGCCTCACGGGGGTTGACGCCCGGATAGTCGCCCTGGTGGGGAAGTGGTTTCCCACGGGATCGCACAAGGTGGGCGCAACGTTCGGCTGTCTCGTGCCGCGACTAGTGACGGGCCAGTTCGATCCGACGAAGGATAAGGCGGTATGGCCCTCCACAGGCAACTATTGCCGCGGCGGCGCCTATGACGCCACGCTGCTGGCCTGTGAATCGATCGCCATCCTGCCCGAGGGAATGAGCCGTGAGCGCTTTGAGTGGCTTGCGTCGGTGGCGGGAGAGGTGATTGCTACGCCAGGGTCGGAGTCGAATGTCAAGGAGATCTTCGATAAGACCTGGGAGCTACGCCGCACGCGGGATAATGTCGTTGTCTTTAATCAATTTGATGAGTTTGGCAATTACCTCTGGCATTACGATATCACCGGTCGTGCCATGGAGGAGGTCCTGGCCGAGGTCATGGGGCCCGGTGACCGCTATGCGGGCGTGACGCTGACGACGGGTTCCGCAGGGACGATCGGCTGTGGGGATTACCTGAAGCAGCGCTTCCCCACGAGCCGCATCGCCGCGGGCGAAGCCTTGCAGTGCCCCACGTTGCTCGAGAACGGCTTCGGCGCGCATCGCATCGAGGGCATTGGCGACAAGCACGTGCCCTGGATCCACAACGTCAAGAATACCGATATGATCATGGCCCTCGACGATGACGTGATCGTGAACCTGGCGCGGCTGTTCAATGAACTCGCGGGCCGGGAGTACTTGGTGAAGCGTGGAGTGCCGGAGGAGACCGTGGCCAAGCTGGACCTGTTGGGCTTCTCCGGGATCGCCAACCTCTCGATGGCGATCAAATTCGCCAAGTACTACGAACTGGGCTCCCAGGATGTTGTGCTTACCGTGCTCACCGACTCGATGGAGCTTTATCAAAGCCGGCTGAAGGAGATGCACGAAGAGATGGGTCCGTACGACGAGGTGCGCGCCGCGGCCGACTTCGCCCGCTACTTGCAAGGTCTCACGACAGACAATCTGCTCGAACTGCGCTACACCGACCGGCGGCGGGTCCATAACCTGAAGTACTTCACATGGGTGGAACAACAGGGCAAGAGCTACGAGGAGATCGTGGCTCAGTGGTACGATCCGGATTACTGGACCTCGATCCAGGCCATGGTGCCGCAGATCGATGCCCTGATCGAGGCCTTCAACGGAGAGGTGGGCTTGTTGTAGCGAGAAGGATGAGTAGGGAAGGGGGAGAGATGGAAGCGCTCAATCCGGGTGATCTGGTCCTTGTGGCCGTGATGAAGCACCCGCGCGATCTTGAGATCGCGCGGCTGCTTGGCTGGTACCGCATCCCGTTGGAGTCGGCGCCCAAGGTGGTCGAGGTGGATTGGCTGGCCTTCTACTTGCCGGCCGCCTTTGGAGAGGAGCGCTGGTCGGTGCGCTACATGGCGCCGGTCCTGGGCCATGAGCTAGCGCTCCGGCGAGAGTTGCTGCGGGATGAGCCTGATCATCCCAGGGCCGAGGCGCCCTATCTGAAGATCCGTCTGGGCCCGTTGGCCGCGCTCGAGCGGCCCATACAGGCCGGCGGCTGGAAGCGCTTCACGTTCCATTACACTACGGGGGAACAACTGCTGCGGGCGAGATCCCTGAAGGATCTGCGCATCACGGCCCCGAGCGAACGGGCCCTGCTCTGGCGGCTTCTGAGAGAGCGGGGAGGCTGAGGGAGGGGGAGCGGCAACTCGCGGAATGGGTCTATGCAAGGGCTCGCGCTCGGGCCCCTCCGAAGGGCATCCCCGCAAGCATCCAGAAGGCCCCGCTCGCATGGTCCGGCGGGGCCTTTGCATGGGATCAACTTCGGCGGGCAACCGCACCTGCGGCCGTTTCGTTTCCCGTCCGCCTTATAATGATGGAAGAAACATGTTTGCGGCCGCGAGGCCACGGCCGGTGAAAGGCGGGGACATGCCACATCTTCTCATTCAAGGCGGGACGCTCGTCACCGCCGAGAGCATTCGAGTCGCGGATCTTCGGGTTCAGGGTGAGACCATCGCCGAAGTGGGGGAAGCGCTGCAGCCCGGAGACGCCCAGGTGATCGATGCCCGCGGGAAGCTTGTGATGCCCGGCGGCATCGACCCGCACACGCACTTTGACCTGCCGATGTTCGGCACGGTCTCATCCGACGACCACTACACCGGGCACAAGGCCGCCGCGTTCGGCGGCACCACCACCGTGATGGACTTCATCCCCCAGGATTACCCTTCCTTGAAGCAGGCGGTTGAAGCCTGGCATGCCAAGGCAGAGGGCAAGGCCGCCATCGATTACGGCTTCCACATGAACATCACCCGCCTGGATCCCGAGATCGAGGCCCAGATCCCCGGCCTGCTCGAGGAGGGCATCACTACCCTCAAGATGTTCACGGCCTACAATGGACGCTTGCGCCTGGGGGACGGGGAGATCTTCCGTGTGATGCGCATCGCCGCACAGCATGGCATGCTGCCCATGGTGCACGCAGAGAATGGCGATGTGATCGAGATCCTCACCCGGGAAGCGCTCGCCGCGGGACACACAACCCCTGAGTGGCATGCCCTCACGCGCCCGTCCTGGGGCGCGGTCGAGTCGGCCCTGCGCGGGATCGCGCTCGCCGCGATGGCCGAATCGCCCCTTTACCTGGTTCATGTAAACACCGCAGGGGAGGTGGACCAGATCCGCTACGCGCGTGAGAAGGGGCTGCCGGTGATGGGCGAAACCTGCCCGGCCTACCTGTTCTTCACCGTGGATGACCTGCGGCGCCCGGATGGTGCCAAATGGGTCTGCTCGCCGCCGATGCGCACCGAGGCCGACAACGCTGCCCTGTGGGAGGGGCTGAGCACAGGGGCCTTGCAGACCATGGGAACGGATCACTGCCCCTTCTTCTACAACGGGACCCAACCGATCGAATACGAGGGTGAACCGGTCGTAATCCCGGGCAAGGAGTTGGGCGCAGACGATTTCACCAAGATTCCCAACGGATTGCCCGGGGTGGGTGACCGCATGCTGGTGCTCTGGACAAAGGGCGTGGGGCAGGGGCGCATCAGCATGAACCAGTTTGTGGCGCTCACCAGCACGAATCCGGCCAAGATTTTCGGCCTCTATCCGCGCAAGGGTAGTCTGGACCCTGGCGCCGACGCCGACCTGGTCCTCTGGGACCCGGATCGGGAGCTCACATACGGCGTGGCAGTCGCGCAGCATCGCACTGACTACAATCTTTTTGAGGGATGGCGCCTGAAGGGCTTCCCCGAAAAGGTCTTCCTGCGGGGCGAGTTGATTGTGGATGGCGATCGCTGGCTCGGGCACCGCGGTATGGGCCGCTTCCTGGCGCGTCGTTCGCACGCGGAGGTGATATAGCTCCCTTGCTGCGTTAACCCCAGGATGCTAGAATCAGTCAACCTCGGATCGGCGGTCGCGGGCCGGGAGGTCCGGCCAGCGGCGTTGAGCAGCCTCGCTCATCGGAAAGTGCCGCGCGGTCCTTATCCCTCCAAGCCGGTGCGAACATGGCCCTTTGGCAGCACTACCTGATCCCCACAACAGTAGAAGAAGCGCTGAAGGCGCTGGAGGAGACGCCCGGGAGGGCGGCCGTCATCGCCGGCGGGACGGACCTGCTGCTTGATCTGGAGCAGGGGCGCCACCCTCCGGTGGAATCGCTCATCGATCTATCTCAGATCGAGGAAATGTGCCGCGTCGACCTGAGTGGTGAATGGGTGTTGGTCGGTGCCGCCGTGCCCCTGGCAAGGCTGATCGAGCATCCGCTCATTGATCAACACGCGCCCTGCCTGCTCGAGGCCTGCTCGTTGATCGGCGGCCCGCAGGTGCGCAACGTGGCAACGCTGGGCGGCAACGTTGGGCATGCGCTCCCGGCAGCGGATGGCACCATCGCTCTGCTTAGCCTGGGGGCCGAGGCCGAGCTGGCCTCCTTGGAAGGGAGGCGCTGGTTCCCATTGGAATCCATATTTGCGGGCCCGGGAGAGCCGGCCTTCGATCGCAGGCGTGAAATCATCGTGCGATTCCGGTTTCCGGCTCGCGGCCCGGGAGAGGGGTCGGCCTTCGAGCGTATCATGAGGCCGCAGGGCGTGGCGATCGCCATCCTGAACATGTCGATCTGGTTGAAGCTTGGATCGGGGAGCGAGATCCGTCGGGCTCGCATCGCGCTGGGACCTGGAGGCCCAGTTCCCTTCCGCGCCCAGAAAGCCGAGGCCTTGTTCGACGGCCAGAAGCTGGATGGGCTTCGCATTGAGCAGCTTGCGGAGGCGATCCTCTCAGAGGCGAAGCTGCGTACCAGTCCGCATCGGGCAACCGAAGCCTACCGGAGGCATCTGATTCCCGTGCTCTTGCGCCGCACCTTGCCGCGAGCGGCTGAACGTGCAGGCGCCGAGGTCGGCGAATTGAGCAGGTAGCGAGTGAAGTAGGATCAGGCATGCAAAACCAAAGGATACAGCTCACGATCAACGGCCAAGCGGTGGAGGTGGAAGTATGTCCAGGCGAGATGCTCGCCGATGTGCTCCGGAACCGATTGGGGCTTACGGGGACGAAAATTGCCTGCCGGGAGGCGGAATGCGGGGCCTGCACCGTGCTCATGGATGGGGAAGCGGTGCTTTCCTGCATCCTGCCGGCCGAGAAAGCCCACGGGCGGAGCGTGGTCACGATTGAGGGCCTGGCGGAGGATGGCGCGCTCCATCCCTTGCAGGAGGCCTTCGTGCGCTTCGGTGCCATTCAGTGTGGCTTCTGCACCCCTGGCCAGATCATGACCGCGGCAGCGCTGCTGCAGAATAACCCCGACCCTGACGAGTCCGAGATCCGCGCCGCGCTGAAGGATACCCTATGCCGCTGCGCCGGCTATCCCACCATCGTTCAGGCCGTCCGGGCCGCTGCGCAACATATCGCCACCGGCGAACCCATTCTAGGCCCGGAACTGGCCGAATCGGAAGACACTCGCGCCGTAGGCCATGTGCGGCCGCGGCCGGACTCGGTGGCCAAGGTGACTGGCCAGGCCAAGTTCGCCGACGACCTGCAGTTTCCGGGCATGCTGGTGGGCCGGGTGCTGCGGGCCCGCGTGCCGCATGCGTTCGT
>CAZQDE010000017.1:25452-30147 GCA_964591485.1 uncultured Anaerolineaceae bacterium
TGGTGCATCCGAAGCGGCATGCCACCCAGATCCGGGTGCGCCTGGCCGCCCAGCAGGATGGCAGCCTCCTGGCGGCCGAGACGGAGCTGATCGGGGATACCGGCGCGTATGCCTCGCTGGGGGAGAAGGTCATGACCCGGGCGACCACCCACTCGACCGGGCCCTACCGCATCCCGCATGTGCGCGCCGATTGCTACGCCATGTACACCAACAACCCGCCCGCCGGCGCCTTCCGGGGCTTCGGCGTCACGCAATCTTGCTTCGCAGTCGAAACGGCCATAGACGAGTTGAGCGAACGTCTGGGCCTCGATCCGGTCGAGATTCGCAGGCGGAATGCGTTGCGGGTGGGCGACCAGACCAACACCGGCCAGGAGCTGACCGAGAGCGTGGGCCTGCTGGAATGCCTGGAGCGTGTAGAGGCCGAGATGAGGCGCCTGGAAGGTTCGGGCGATCTCTTCGCCGCCCAGAAGGTGGAGGGCCACCCGAACCTCCGGCGTGCCTGGGGAATCGCCGCCGCCTATAAGAACACCGGCCTGGGCGGGGGCGCGCCTGATAAGGCCGCGGCCGAGATCGAGCTCTACGAGGATGGCACCGTCGAGGTGCGCACCTCCTCGGCGGATCTGGGCCAGGGCCTGATGACGGTCCTGCAATTGATCGCCGCCGAGGAACTGGCGCTGCCCCCGGAGAGAGTGCGTGTGCTGCTCTCCGACACCGGGCTTACACCGGATGGCGGGCCCACGACGGCCTCGCGGCAGACCTATGTGACCGGCAATGCCGTCCGCCATGCGGCGCAGGTGCTGCTCCAGGTGGTCAAGACCACCTTGGCAGAGAAGTACGATCTGCCCCCGGAGCAGGTTCGCTTCGAGGAGGGCCTGGCTCGAGTGAACGGAACCACCGTCACGCTGGGCGAGGTGGCCCGGCTGATGCGGGCCGAGGACCGCGAGCCCAGGGCGCGCTACGAATACTGGGCGCCGGAAACCCAGCCGTTGGGGCAGGGAGGCGCCATGCACTTCGCCTACTCCTTCGCAGTGCAGGCGGCGCAGGTGGAGGTTGATCTGGAGACCGGCGAGGTGCGCGTGCTGCGAGTCATAGCCGCCAACGATGTGGGCCGCGCCATCAACCCCTTGGGCCTGCAGGGGCAGATCGAAGGCGGCGTGATGATGGGCTTGGGTAACGCCCTCACCGAGGAGTTCATCGTGGAAAATGGAAGGGTCTTCACAGACCGCATGGCGCGCTACCGCATGCCCTCGGTCGTGCAGGCACCTGAGATCATCCCCATCGTGGTGGAGCATCCGACCGCTGAAGGTCCCTATGGCGCCAAGGGTGTAGGCGAGATCTCGAGCATCCCCACCTCGCCGGCCATCACCAATGCCATTTATCACGCTTGCGGTGTTCGAGTGCGGCGCTTGCCGGTGGATCAGGATTGGTTGGCGCTCCAGTTGGCCGAACGCCGGAGGCGCGATGACTGAGGGCCCTCCCCGCTGGCTGGCATGGGCGCGTGAGATCCAAGCGCTGGCACAGACCGGGCTGCATTACGCCGCTAACCCCTTCGAAGCCGAGCGGGCCCGCCGCCTGCTCGAAATCGCCGCCGAAATCATCGAGGCGCATGCCGATCTACCCATGGAGAAGTTGCGCTTGGCGTTCGAGGCACAGCCTGGATATGTGACGCCGAAGGTGGATGTGCGCGCGGCTGTCTTCCAAGACGAAGAGATCCTGCTTGTCCGCGAGGCGATCGACGGCGGCTGGACGCTTCCGGGAGGCTGGGCGGATGTGGGTGAAGCTCCCTCCCTGGCGGTAGAGCGGGAAGTCCTGGAAGAGGCCGGGTTGGAGGTCAAGGCTAAGCGCCTGATCGGCGTCTACGATGCCAATCGGGTTCCCGGTGCCTTGGATCTATTCCACGCCTATAAGCTGCTCTTCCTATGCGAGTGGATGGGCGGGGAGTTGCGGTCCAGCCAGGAGACCACACAGGTGGGCTTCTTTGGGCAGGGCGGCTTGCCCGGGCCGCTCTCGGAGCATCGCACCACCAGGCGGCATCTGCGCGATGCGTTCGCCGCCAGGCAAGATGAGCAATGGCGCGCGGTCTTTGATTGAAGGGAGCTGGGTATGCTGATCACGAACGCACGCATCGTGACCTGGGGCGAGGCGCCTCAGATTCTGGAAGACCACGCCTTGCGTATCGAGGGCGAGCGCATCGCTGAGGTGGGGCCTGTGCGCGACCTGATGGAACGATTCCCGGAAGAGGATGTTCTCGACGCTCGCGACCAGCTTCTGATGCCCGGCAATATCTGCGCGCACACCCATTTCTATGGGGCCTTTGCTCGCGGCATGGCCATCCCCGGGCGCGCGCCAGCCGCTTTTCCAGACATCCTGCGAAAGCTCTGGTGGCCTTTGGATAAGGCCCTCGACGCCGAGGGGGTGCGCACTTCCGCGCTGGTATGCCTGGTGGACGCCATCCGCCATGGCACCACGCTGCTCATCGATCATCACGCCTCTCCCAATGCCATTGCAGGATCGCTGGATTGGATCGCCGATGCCGTCGATCAGGCTGGGCTGCGGGCGGTGCTGTGTTATGAGGTGACAGACCGGGACGGCCAGGCGAAGGCCCAGGAGGGCATCGCCGAGAACCTGCGTTTTCTTGAGCGCTGCCGCCGCGAGCAGGTGGCGAATGGCCGCGTCCAGGCCACTTTCGGCATGCATGCCAGCCTGACTCTTTCGGAGGAGACGCTGGCCCATTGCCGGGAGGCGGTGCCGGAGGGAGTGGGCTTTCACCTGCACGCCGCCGAGCATGAGATCGATGAGTACGACAGCCTGGAGAAGAGCGGCAAGCGGGTGGTCGACCGCCTCTACGATCATGGTATCCTGGGGGAGCGGACGATCTTGGCGCATGGTGTGCACATCGACGCCCGCGAAGTCCAGTTGCTGGCCGAGACCGGCACCTGGCTGACGCACCAGCCGCGATCCAACATGAACAACGCCGTGGGGATGGCAGCGGTCGAATCGATGATGCGGGCAGGTGTGCGGGTTTGCCTGGGCAACGATGGCTTCTCGAACGCCATGTGGGAGGAGTGGAAGGCGACCTACCTGGCGCATAAGCTCTGGAACCGAGATCCGCGCCGCATGCCGGGCGATTTGCTGGTCGAGATGGCTGTGAAGAACAACGCCGCCCTGGGACAAGTCTTCTTCCCCGGCCTACCGCTGGGGAAGATTGAACCCGGCGCTGCGGCCGATTTGATGCTGGTCGACTACCAAGCCCCCACGCCGCTTACGGCCGGCAACCTGCCCTGGCACATCCTCTTTGGCTTTCGAGATTCGATGGTTACCACTACCATCGTGGCAGGCAAGCTGCTGATGAAGAACCGTGAGCTCCTGACGCTGGATGAGCAGGTGATCATGGCGCGCGCCCGCGAACTGGCGGGTGAGACCTGGAAACGCTATCTGGCCTTCGTACCGGCTGATTAGCACCCCCGGCAAGTTGCGGGGTTGCCTGACCGGGATGTGGATCACAGGAAGAGGGCATGTCTGAGCGACTCATTCTCACGATTGGATTGATGGGCGGCACGGGCCAACTGGGGCCAGGACTGGCCTTGCGATGGGCGAACGCCGGCTACCAGGTCATCATCGGTTCCCGGCAGGCTGAGAAGGCGGCCCGAGTGGCAGCCGAATTGAACGAGATGTTGGGCCTGGAGACCATCCAGGGAATGCAGAATAAGGAGGCCGCGCAGCGCGCCGATATCTGCGTCTTGACCGTGAACCACTCCGCCCATCAGGCCACGGTGGAATCCCTAAAAGATGTGCTGCAAGGGAAGATTGTCGTCGATACCACCGCCCGCGTCGACTACCGCGACCCCAGGCCGCCCTCTGCGCCTTCGGCGGCGCGCATGGCGCAGGAAGTGCTCGGGCCGGAGTGCCGGGTTGTGGCCGCCTTCCAAACCGTCCCCGCCAGCCGCTTGAAGAAGGAGCCTGAGGAGCCGCTCGATTTGGACGTGCTCGTTTGCGCCGATGACCCCGAGGCGGCCGAGGAGGTGCGCAAGCTGGCGCAAGGCGCCGGCATGCGGGCCTACTACGCAGGCGATCTGGACTTCGCCCTGGTGGCCGAGGGGCTCACGGCCATGCTGATCGCCATGAATAAGCGCTACAAGGCCAGGGATGTCAGCCTGCGCATCGCCGGGCTCGAGGGTGAATGACGCCGCGGCAGATGATCTTCACGGCCCTGCCCGGCATGCCGATGATCCATGCCGGCGATGACCTAGGTCAACTGATCCTCGAGGGTTTGGCCCAGGCCGGCATCGTGCTGGAGAATGGGGATGTTCTCATCCTGGCACAGAAGATCGTCTCCAAGGCGGAGGGCCGGGAGGTCCGGCTCGAGCAGGTGAGGCCCTCCGAGGAGGCGTGCTCGCTGGCGGCAAGAAGCGGCAAGGATCCCCGGCTGGTTGAACTCATCCTGCGCGAGAGCAGGAAGATCTTGCGCCAGAGGGGAGAGTTGATCATCGTGGAGCACCGGCTGGGGTTCATCTGCGCCAATGCTGGCATCGACCGCTCGAACGTGGGCGCACAAGAGACCGGCGGCGACGCCAGGGTGTTGCTCTTGCCGGAAGATCCGGACGCCTCGGCGGCGCGCATCCGCCGGCGCCTAAAGAAGGCCAGCGGCGCGGAGATCGGCGTGCTGATCATCGACTCGCATGGCCGCGCCTGGCG
>CAZQDE010000017.1:30247-31313 GCA_964591485.1 uncultured Anaerolineaceae bacterium
ATCACACCGAGACCTGCTCTCCAACGAGAAGCAGGCTTTCGCCTATCTGGCGACCGTCATGGAGAACGGTTCGCCGCAACTCACCCCGGTTTGGTTCGACATGGCGGGAGATCGCATCCGCATCAACACCGCCCGCGGCCGCGTGAAGGAACGCAACCTGCGGGAGCGGCCGGATAGGATCGCCTTGTTGATCGTGGATCCAGATGATCCCTACCGCTATCTGCAAATCCGGGGCCATGTGGCCGAGGTGATCGAGGAAGGCGCCGGGGCGCATATTGATGAGTTGGCGAGCAAATACACGGGCCGGCTGGCGTTCAGCAGCTACTCCCGAACGGGGCGCGTGACCTTCCTGATCGAGCCCGATTCGGTCGACACACACTGATGCGAGACCCCGCCGCGCCGCTGTATGCCTTGCTGAAGGACCGCCGATCGATCCGCCGCTTCCGGGATCAACCGGTGTCGGATTCGGTCCTACGGAGGCTGCTGCAGGCCGCCACGTTGGCGCCCTCGGCGCATAACCGCCAACCTTGGCGTTTCGTGGTGGTGCGAGATTCAGCGGCGCGAGCCAGCCTGGCGGAGGCCATGGGAAGCCGCCTGCGGCAAGACCTGGAGTCAGACGGAGTGGATGCGGATCACATCGATAGAGAGGTCATGCGCTCGCTCGAGCGCATTCAGGGCGCGCCCCTGACCCTGGTGGCTTGCCTGACGATGGAGGCGATGGACCGCTACCCGGATGCGCGGCGGCAGGAGGCTGAGCGTCTGATGGCGGTACAGAGCGTGGCCATGGCCGCCATGGCGCTCCTGCTGGCAGCCCACGCCGAGGGCCTGGGCGCGTGCTGGCTCTGTGCGCCCCTGTTCGCATCCGAGGCGGCCCGGGAAAGTCTCTCGCTGCCGGCCTCTTGGGAGCCACAGGGATTGATCCTGTTGGGATACCCGGCGGACCGCGGCCGGCGCCGCGGGCGGCATCCGGTGGAGGAGGTCACCCTGTGGCGCTGAAGGTGGTGGCGCTGGTCGGGGGCGTGGGAGGCGCCAAATTGGCGGATGGGCTGGCGCGGCTGCTGCCACC
>CAZQDE010000017.1:31413-33985 GCA_964591485.1 uncultured Anaerolineaceae bacterium
CTGGGCGTGAAGCCGAGGGTTCTGCCCATGTCGGACGATCCGGTGCGCACAGTGGTGCTGACCGAGGATGGCGAGCTGCCCTTCCAAACCTATTTTGTGGCTCGGCGCTGCGAGCCGCGGGTGCGGGGCTTCCGCTTCGAGGGTGCCGAGCACGCCCGGCCCGCACCAGGGGTGCTGGAAGCGCTGCGGGAGGCGGACTGGGTGGTCCTGGGGCCTTCCAACCCCTGGGTGAGCCTGGATCCCATTCTGGCTGTGCCGGGGTTGCGGGAGGAGGTGCGCGCTCGGGCGGTGTGCGGCGTGTCGCCGATCCTTGGCGGCCGGGCGCTCAAAGGGCCGGCGGCGAAGATGTTCGCCGAATTGGGTGTCCAGCCCTCGGCTCTGGCCGTGGCCGGGCATTACGCCGACCTGCTTCAGCTCTTCGCCATCGATGAACTCGATCGTTCGCTGGCCGCGGAGATCGAAGCGCTGGGTGTTCAGACATTGGTCATAGACATCCGCATGCCCGACGCAACCGCACGTGCGCGGGTGGCCCGGAGCCTGTTAGACTCCATGGCAGAACGGGTGCAAGGGGAGGGAGTCGTATGACCTACTGGGCCATTGTGCCGATCAAGCCATTGCGCAGCGCGAAATCCAGGCTATCGAGCGTGCTCACAGACGACGAGCGGGCCGAATTGAGCCAGAAGATGCTGGTTCACACGCTGGATGTGCTCGCCGAGGTTCCAGAGATCGAGCGCACGTTGGTGATCAGTCGCGATTCGCACGCCCTGTCCCTGGCGCGCAGGCACGGCGCCCGCACGCTCACCGAGCGCGGGACTCCCAAGCTGAATAACGCGCTGGTGCGGGCCACGCTGGTGGCGCAAGGCTATAGCGTGTCCGGCGTGCTGGTGATCCCCGCCGACCTGCCTCTGCTGCGGGCTGAGGACGTGGCCACGCTTATCGAACGGGCGCATGACCCGCCGGTCGTGGTCATCGTGCCCGACCGACGCCATAGCGGAACGAACGCGCTGCTGGCCTCGCCGCCAGGATTGATCGAATACGACTTCGGACCGGACAGCTTCGAGCGGCATGTGCACCGGGCGGAGCAGGCCGGCGCGAGGGTAGAAATATGCGAGATCCCCTCCATCGGCCTGGATGTGGATTTGCCCGAAGACCTGGAGTTCCTGCGGGATGGCCTGCAGGTCAACCTGGACATGAGGAGACAGGAGGAATAGGCATGGGATTCGAACGCGTGGCCCTCTACCTGCAAGACGCGCACGATCTGCGCGACGGCCTGGCGTACGCACGCTACGCGGAAGAGAAAGGATTCGAGGCCGTCTGGCAGGCGGAGTCCCGCCTGGTGCGGGATGCGATCGTGCCCATGGCGGCCTATGCCGCGGTGACCGAGCGCATCAAGGTCGGCTCCGGGGTTATCAATAACTGGACCCGCAACATCGGGCTGCTGGCCGCCACCTTCCTGACGCTGGATGATCTCGCGCCCCACCGCATCATTTGTGGCATCGGCGCCTGGTGGGACCCGCTCGCCCGCAACGTGGGCATCGAGCGGCGCAAGCCGCTGAAAGCCATGCGCGAGACGGTGGAGGTGCTGCGCCGCCTGCTGGCTATGGAGCGGGTGACCTTCCATGGCGAGTTTCACCATGTCGATGGGATCGAATTGGATGTGGTGCACGGCCGCCGGGAACCTCGCAATGTACCCATTTACATCGGGGCCACAGGTCCCAAGATGATGGAGTTGACCGGCGAGATCGCCGATGGGGCGGTGCTCAACTACTGTGTCCCGCCCAGCTACAACGATCAGGCGCTCGAGCGTCTGGAGGCCGGGGCCCGGCGGGCCGGCCGGTCGCTGGATGACCTCGACCGGCCGCAGCTCGTGGTTTGCTCGGTCGATCGGGATGAGCAGGCCGCGCTGGAGACCAGCCGGGAGCTGCTCACGCAGTATCTGGCTCAGCAGCCGCATATCGCCAAGGCCAGCGAGGTCGATCCTGCCATCGTGGAGGAGATTCAATCAATCCTGGGCTGGCCGGCGACGCATGAACAGATCCAACAGGCCAAGCATCTGGTACCGGACGAACTGGTTACTCGCATCACCGCCTCGGGCACGCCCGAGCAGGCGCGTGCCAAGGTCCAGGAATATATCGACCATGGCGCCACCTGTCCAATTCTCTACCCGGTGGGCGGCGATGTTGAGCTGCTTATCGACACCTTCAGCCCCATAGCTTGAGCGCAGGTTCGGCCAACATATCATTGCAGCCACGGGAGGATCGTCATGGAAAGGCCGGAGCCGGTTCTGCGAGAGAAACAACCCAATTCAAAGCATTGTTTCGTCTGTGGCATCGAGAACGACTACGGGTTGAAGATGGATTTCTATTCGTTGGGAGAAGGCATAGTGGAGACCGTGTACACCGTGCCGGAGCGCTATCAGGGCTATCCGGGCGTGGTGCACGGGGGCATCGTGGCCTCCATGCTGGATGAAGTCGTCGGCCGTGCAGCAATGGCTGGCGATCCCAATCACTTTCGGGTGACGGCGAAGCTGGAGATACGCTACCGCAGGCCGGTGCCCATCGGGGAGCCGCTG
>CAZQDE010000017.1:34085-49710 GCA_964591485.1 uncultured Anaerolineaceae bacterium
GAGGAAGCCCTGGGTTTGCTGGAAGCGGGCATCCCCTTGGCAGGCGGGACCGTGCTGACACCCCGCCGGAGGCAACTGAAGGCCGTGGTGGATCTGCGCGACCTGGGATTGGACGGCATTGACCTCGAAGGGGGCCAGATCGTTGTGGGGGCCACGACTCCGCTGCAGTCGCTGGTCGAATCGGACCTGGCGCCCTCCTTGCGCGAGACCTTCCGCAGAGAAGCGGGCTGGAACTTGCGCAACACAGCCACGCTGGGCGGCACGGTTATGGCGGGCGACGGCCGGTCTCCCACGCTAACTGCCCTGCTAGCTCTGGATGCAATCGTTCAGGCCGAACCGGGCGGCCGGGAGATTCCGCTGGCCGGGCTGCTCGAGCGGCGGGCCGAACTTGGACGGCCCTTTCTGATCACCGCGCTGCGTTTCCCGGAGCCGCTGGCTTTCGCCTATGAGCAAGTGGCCCGCAGTCCCGCCGACCGGCCGATTGTGTGCGTGGCGGCGGCGAAGCTGCCGGGCGCGGGTGCGATCACGGTTGCGCTGGGTGGCTGGGGAGCGGCGCCGGTGCGCCTGACGGCCTTGGAAGCGCATCTGGCTGAGGGCGGCGAGCCGGCCCAACTGGCCGAGTTTGCGGCCCGGGCCTGTGAGGACGCCGGGGACGCGTTCGCAAGCGCCGAATATCGGGCGCATGCGGCTGGAGTGCTGCTGGGGCGTGTGCTCAAGGAGGTTTCAGACTGATGCGGATTTCATTCACGCTCAACGGCGAGGCCACTTCCATCGACGTCCCGCCAGAGACGACCCTGCTCCAGGCGCTGCGGGAAGAGTGTGGTCTCTTTGGCGTCAAGCATGGCTGCGAAACCGGCGAATGTGGCGCCTGCACGGTGTTGCTTGATGGCAAGCCCGTCAGCAGTTGCGTGATGCTCGCGCCTCAGGTTGAGGGGCGCTCAGTCACGACGGTCGAATCCCTGGGGGAGCGCCCGGAATTCGGCTGGCGCCGGACGGAGGGCTTGCACGCGCTTCAACAGGCTTTCGTCGATACGGGTGCGATCCAGTGTGGCTACTGCACGCCGGCGATGGTGCTGGCGGCTTTGGCACTGCTGAGGCGTGAACCCAATCCCAGTGAGGAGCAAGTGCGCGAGGCGCTATCGGGCGTGCTCTGCCGCTGCACCGGCTATCTGAAGCCGGTGCAGGCCGTGCTGCGCGCCGCGGCGGTGCTGCGCGGGGAGCAGGTCGAACCCCTGGAGGGGGTCGCCCCGCCGGCGCCGGAGGCCTTCCTATCGGAAGATCTCTCGGGCGAAGGCGGGGATTGGGGAGCGCCAGGCGCCGCCACCGCCACGCGCACGAGTGTGCTGCCGCGCATCCAGCTCACCCCCCGCCAGGAGACCTTCGAAGTGGTCGGCCATCCGGAGCCGAAGGTGGATGCCATCAAGCTGGTGCAGGGCAAGCCAGCCTTCACCGCGGACATCGAGATGCGAGGCATGCTGGTTGCCAAAGTGCTCCACAGCCCCCACGCCCACGCCCGCATCCAGCGCATCGACGCCAGCAAGGCCCGGGCCCTGCCCGGCGTGGCGGCCGTGCTCACCTGGCAAGACATCCCGCGCGTGGCCTATTCCACCGCAGGCCAATCCGACCCCATTCCCGGACCCTTGGATTGCTTCTCGCTAGACAATAAGGTGCGCTTCGTGGGCGACCGGGTGGCCTTCGTGGCGGCCGAGACGGAGGCCATCGCCGAACAGGCTCTGGAGTTGATCGAGGTCGAGTATGAAATCCTTCCGGCGATTCTGGACCCGGCGCAGGCCATGGAGCCCGGTGCGCCGCAGATCCACGATGAGCCGGATTACGTACCCTTCGCCGACTCCGATCCCAGCCGCAATCTGGCGGCACAGATCCACATCGATATCGGAGATGTAGAGCAAGGCTTTGCGGAGGCCGACCGCATCTTCGAGGCCACCTATGAGGTGCCGAAGGTGCAGCAGGCGCACATCGAGCCTCACGTCGTGGTCACGTATTGGGACGAGGACGACCGCCTGGTGATCCGCACCAGTACACAGGTGCCCTTCCACGTGCGGCGGCAATTGGCGCCGGTGCTGGGGCTGCCGGTGAAGCGCATCCGGGTGGTCAAGCCCCGCATCGGCGGTGGTTTCGGCGGCAAGCAGGAAGTGCTGATCGAGGATGTCGCCGCTCACCTCACGATCGCCACCGGCCGGCCGGTGCGCTTCGAGTACACCCGGGCGGAGGAGTTCTACGCCGCCCGTTCCCGTCACCCGATGCGCATTGCCATGAAGACCGGCGTGAAGGAGGACGGCACCATCACCGCCAACGAGATGCGCGTGCTGAGCGACACCGGCGCCTACGGCTGCCATGCGCTCACCGTCACAGGCAACACCGGCCACAAGTCGATGGCGCTATATGTGGGCGATGGCCCCTACCGCCAGTCGCCCAACATCCGCTTCTACGCCGATGTGGTCTACACCAACCTCCCGCCCGCCGGCGCCTACCGGGGTTATGGGGTCCCGCAGGGCTTCTGGCCTGTGGAACGGCATATGGAGCGCATCGCCCGCAGCATGGGCTGGGATCCGATCGAATTCCGCCTGAAGAACGCCCTGCGGGCAGGCGAACTGCACCCCTTCAGCACCGCCTGGTCGGAGGGCCGGGAGCCGCGCCCCGAGACCATCAACACCTGTGCGCTGGAGGATTGCGCCAGGCAGGGCATGCGCGCCATGGGCTGGGAGCGCAAATGCGGCAACCCCGAATGGCATCAAGTGCCCGGCAAGCCCTACCTGCGGCGCGGCATCGGCGTGGCGCTGGTGATGCAGGGGACCGCCATCCCCTATCTGGACATGGGCGGCGCCAGCATCAAGATCAACGACGACGGTTCCTTCAATCTGCTCGTCGGAGCGACGGACCTCGGCACAGGCTCCGACACCGTGCTGGCCCAGCAGGCGGCGGAGGTGCTTGGCGTGCCATTGGAGGATATCGTGGTCTACTCCTCCGACACGGACTTCACGCCCTTTGACAAGGGGGCCTACGCCTCGAGCACCACCTACATCTCCGGCGCGGCGGTAGTTCGCGCTGCCCAGAAGGTGGCCCGCAAGATTTGCGAGCGGGCGGCCAAGATACTCGGCCAATCGGGCGAGCCGATCGACGCCGATTCGATCCAGCTTCGCAACCGCCGTGCCTGGGCACCCGACGGGCGCTCGGTGAGCCTGCGCGAGATCGCCCTGCACGCCCTGCACCACGAAGACCAGGAGCAAATCATGGCGGTCGACTCGTATATGTCGCCCGTCTCACCCCCACCGTTCGCCGCCCAGTTCGCGGAGGTCACCGTGGATGTGGAGACCGGCCAGGTGCGGGTGGACCGGCTGCTCATGGCGGTCGATTCAGGCGTCATCGTGAATCCCCTCACCGCCTCTGGGCAAGTAGAGGGCGGCATGACCCAGGCGCTGGGTTACGCGGTCTGCGAGGAGATGGCCTACGATGAACTCGGCCGGCCGCGGGAGATCGATTTCCGCGGGTATCATATCTTCGCGGCGCATGAGATGCCGCGGCTGGAGACCATTTTTGTGGAGACCTACGAGCCCTCCCACCCCTTCGGTGTTAAGGCGGTGGCGGAGATCCCGATGGATGGTGTGGCGCCCGCCGTGGCGAATGCCGTAATGGACGCCTGCGGGGCGGACGTGCTCACCGCGCCGCTCACGCCCGAGCGCGTCTGGCAGGCGCTGCGGGCCGGGAATCCGTAGGGATCATAATCGCAGATGGGCAAGATCTACGTCATCGGCCACGTGAACCCGGATACGGACGCCATCGCCTCCGCGATGGGTTACGCCTGGTACCGCAGCCAGGGAAGCCAGGATGAGATCGTGCCGGCCCGCGCAGGGTCCATCAACCCGCAGACTGCCTGGGCGCTCGAACGCCTGGGTCTGAACCCGCCGGAGTTGCTGGCGGATGCCTCGCCGCGCTTCGAATCGGTCGCCCAGCGCTTCGACAGCGTCACGCCCGACCGCCCGCTGCGGGAAGCCTGGGCCATCGCCCAGCGAACCGGCACCGTGGCGCCGGTGGTCGAGGCCGACGGCGAACCCTATGGCCTGGTCTCGGGCTTCAGTCTCTTTCAGTCGCTGGGAGAGCTGGTAGGCGCGCAGCCGGATCATAGGGACCTGGCGCTTTCGGAATTGTTCGAGCTCCCCAGCGGCCAGGCGGCTGACCGCGAGGTGCCCCGCTTCGAAGCCTCCTCCCGCATCCGGGATGCCTTGCCGCGCATCCTGCGGGGCGAGCGCAATGACTTCTTCGTGGTCGATCAGCAGGGCCGCTACCTGGGCGTATGCCGGCAGCGCGATTTGCTGAACCCGCCCCGGCTGCAACTGATTCTGGTCGACCATAATGAGGTGGGCCAATCGGTGGGTTCGCTGGACGAGGCTGATCTGCTGGAGGTTCTAGACCACCACCGTCTGAGCAACCCGCCCACGCGTTTGCCCATCCGCTTCCGGGTGGACCCGGTGGGCAGCACCAGCACGTTGGTTTCTGAGCGCATCGAGGACGCCGGCCTGAGCGCACCGCCGGCGATCGCCGGACTGATGCTGGCGGGCCTGATCTCGGACACGCTGATGCTCACTTCACCCACCACCACCGACCGGGACCACCGGGCGGCGCGGCGCCTGAGCCGCTGGGCTTTCGTGGGCGGCTCGCCGCTCGAAGGCGAGACCTTGGAGAGCTTCGGGGAGGCCCTGCTGAAGGCCGGGACCGGGCTGGCAGCCCGCGAGGCCCAGGCCATCGTCACTGGCGACCTGAAGATCTACGATTCGGCCGGGTTGCGCTTTGGTATCTCCCAAGTAGAAGTAACCGATCATTTGGAAGTGGAGGAGCACCTTGCGCGGCTTGGGGAGGCGATGGAGGCGCTCATCGAGAGCCGCGGCCTGGATTTCGCGCTGCTGATGATCACCGACATCGTCGAGGGCAGCAGCTTGATCATGAGCCGGCAGGCGCCCGCCATCCTGGGTGAGTTGCCCTACAAGCGACGGCCAGATGGTACGCTGGAAGCGCGAGGTGTGGTCTCCCGGAAGAAGCAACTCTTGCCCGCCGTCCTGTCGCTGCTGGAGGAAAGCTGATGAGCATCTTTCAGCGGCTGGCCGAACTGGAGGGGGCAGGCGAGCCCGCTGCCCTGGTGACCGTCATCCGCGATCAGGGATCGGTCCCCCGCCACGCGGGGGCCAAGATGATCGTCTTCCCGGATGGACGCATCGAGGGCACCATCGGGGGTGGCGAGCTCGAGAGCCGGGTGATCGAGGAGGCGCTCGCCGCACTCGCCGATGGGCGGCCGCGCCGCATGACCTATGCCTTCCGGGACCCGGAGCAGGGGGATGTGGGCGTGTGTGGGGGGGAGATGGAGGTCTTCGTGGAGCCCTTGGGCCAGGAACCGCAGTTGGTGATCATCGGCGGTGGGCATGTGGGGAAGGCGGTGGCGCACCTGGGCAAGTGGCTCGGCTTCCGGGTGGTGGTTTGCGACGACCGTCCGGAGTTCGCCCTGCCGGAGGCGGTCCCGGATGCCGACGCCCATGTGGTCTGCGCCTTGGGTGAGGTCCCCCAGCGGGTGGGGATTCATTCGCAGAGCTATGTCGTGCTGACCACCCGCGGTGTGCAGATCGATCTGGAGGGCCTGCCGGCGCTGCTCGAGACGCCCGCCGCCTACATCGGCGTGATCGGCTCGCGCCGCCGCTGGGAGACGACCGCCGAGGCGCTGCTAGAGCGCGGCGTGCCGGCCGAAGCCATCGAGCGGATCGTATCGCCCATGGGCCTCGAGCTCAACGCCGAGACCCCCGAGGAGATCGCCGTGAGCATCCTGGCCGAGATCATCATGCGCCGCCGTGGCGGCACCGGCGAGCGCATGGCTCACAGACCGAGCAGGTTACAACAACGCTGAGGAGTGCCAGAGAACCATGTGGACGCAATACTACACCGCCGAGAACCTGGAGCAGGCGCTGGGCTGGCTCGCCGAGTATGGCGAGCGCGCCCGCATCGTGGCCGGCGCCACAGATCTAATGCTCGAATTGGAGCGCGGACAACGGCCGGGCCTGGAGACTCTCATCGATATCACGCGTGTACCCGGCCTGGACGAAATCCGCCTGGACCAGGAAGGCTGGATACACCTTGGCCCGCTGGTCACCCATAACCACTGCGCCGCATCTGCATTGCTCCATGAACGCGCCTTCGCCTTGGCGCAGGCCTGCTGGCGGGTGGGTGCGCCGCAGATCCGCAACCGTGGCACGGTGGCCGGCAACCTGATCACCGCCTCCCCCGCCAACGATAGCATCCCGCCCCTGATGGCGCTGGGCGCCCGGGTGACGTTAAGATCGGCGCAGGGTGAACGCACGCTATCTTTGGAGGACTTCTACACCGGGGTGCGCAAGACCGTGATGCGGCCGGACGAGTTGGTGGTTGATATTGCCTTCCCTTCGCCGCCCCCTGGCACGCGTAGCGCCTTCTATAAGCTGGGGCTGCGCAAGGCGCAGGCCATTTCGGTGGTGAACGCTGCCATCGTGCTTCAGATGGATGAGGGCGTAGTGCAGACGGCGAACATCACATTGGGTTCGGTGGCTCCGACGGTCATCCATGCCCCGGAGGCGGAGCGATCCTTGGTGGGCAAGACCCTGGAGGAGGAGGTGATCGAGCGGGCGGCGGCGCTTGCGGCGGAGGAGGCCAGCCCGATCGATGACCTGCGAGGCTCGGCGGCCTACCGGCGCCACATGCTGAAGGTTGGCGTTCGCCGCACGTTGCAGCGGCTCGCTGAGGGCCGTGAGCGAGAGGCGATGCCGGAACATCCGGTGACCCTGTGGGGGGGTGAGCCGCCGCGAGCAGGGAAGGCCCCAGCGGCCTGTGCGCATCCTGCGACGGGCGTGATCGAAACCACCATCAACGGCCGCTCCTACCGTTTCACGAGCGGCTTCGACAAGTCGCTGCTGCGCCTGCTGCGTGAGGAGGCCGGCCTGATCGGCACCAAGGAAGGCTGCGCCGAGGGCGAGTGCGGGGCCTGCACTGTCTTCCTGGATGGGGTGGCGGTGATGTCCTGCCTGGTGCCCGCGCCGCGTGCGCACGGCGCAGAGATCGTGACCGTGGAAGGGCTGGCGCAGGACGGCGCTCTGCACCCCATCCAGCAGGCCTTCATCGAGGAGGGGGCGGTGCAGTGTGGCTATTGCACCCCCGGCTTCCTGATGTCGGGGGCCAAGCTGCTGGAGGAGCGGCCCACGCCCCGCCGGGAGGAAATCCTGGAGGGGCTCACGGGCAATCTGTGCCGCTGCACCGGTTATTACAAGATCATCTCGGCCGTGGAACGCGCCGCCGAGCTTGGCTAACCAGGCTACGGACAAGGAGTAGGCCATGGGAAGGGATACCTACCGCTACCGGAAGCTGGACGAGGAGCGCGAGAAGCGTAAACAGCTCAATCCCATCTGGCGAGGGGTGGGATGCCTGGTCATCGGCATCTTCGCCGTGCTGGGCTATCTCTTCGCGGACTGGTTCGTGAGGGCCAACGCCATCAACAACTGGATCTACATCCCGCGTGCAGTGCTGTACCCTGAGTTTGCGCCCTTCCTGGCCCAGGGCCGCCTGCTGAAGCTGGTGGTGGGTTTCCTGTTCATGCTGCTCACTTATGGCATCCTGAGCATGATCTACGCCGCGGCCTTCCCGCCCAAACCGGGCGAATTCGATGCGCCGCCGCCTAAGAAACAGAAGCGGCCCAAGCGACGCAAGAGCTGAGGAGATATGGACCGCACCGTGCCCACGACGGGCTCAGAAGAGATCGAGCTCTATATCCGCACCTACTACTCGCTGCTGCGCTCCACCACGGACGTGCGCATCCGCTCGCTGGAGGAGGTGCACGCGCAGATGTGCTCCTCATTGCACCTGGCCGCGCGCTCGACTCAGCCCGATACCTCGGCGCTGATCTACACCTCGTTGCGGCTGCCTGCCTGCATCGTGGAAGTGGACCGCGTGGTGCTCGGGCAGAGCCCGGCGGCCTTTCAGGCGTGGGGCATCGGGGATGTGGAGAGCTGGCAACCGGTCGCCGCCAAGGCACGACGCCGGCGCAGCTTCTACGACGGCGAGCATACCCTGGCCTGCTACATCGGCAGCGGCTCGGATATCGACGACATGGTCCCCATCCTGACTGGCTACCAGATTGAGTGGAACAAGCTGCACCATCTGCTGCGCGGCGATCAGGTGAAGCGATTCCTTCAAGAACCGCTCGACACCGAGGAAGGACTGGCCGTGCTGGCGCGCGGCCTGGGGATCGAGAGCGAGAACCTGCTGCGCCTGCGCGAGGCCTGGGGCGAGCGCTTCTGGGAAACCCTGCGGGCCATCGCCGCCCGGCGCAAAGATTTCCGCATCCGCCTGCTGGCAGGCTCGCTGCGGGACTACCGCCAGGCGACACAAATCTGGTGGGAGCGCATCGAGAGGGCCGTGCCGGACATCTCGGCACGCCCCGCATATTTCGTCTCCAGCAATGCTCATAGCATCGTGAATTTGATCAGTGGCTTTGCCCTGCGGCGCGAACCGGAGCTGGTTCGCTACCTGGAGCAGCCCGAGTGCGCCGACCTGCTCGTCGAATGGGAGGATATAGAGTCGCGCCAGGTGCCCTCCAGCCGGGAAAACTTCCTCTACTACGTTCTCAAGAAGTACGTGCGCACGCCGGAGGGGGCGGAGGCGTTGGCGGCCCGGGCGGAGGCCGAGCGCGCCTGTGGGATCACGCGCGTGCCCAGCGAGCACGGCTTCGACGTCGAGGCCCAGGTGGTAGACCTGCGGGGCCTCAAGGCGGATTGGCTCGATCCGCGGCTGCGAATCCCCGGCGTGGAGCGCCTGGCGGAGAGCGAGGCGCTGATTGTGAACATCGACTACCCGCTGGGGATGGCCGCCTACCTGATCCTCTCGCAGGCCTCGACCCGCTTTGGCGAGCTGCGCGGAGTCTACATCATGGGCAAGGCCGCCACGCTCAATGGCGTGATCGGCGATGTGATGATCCCTTCCGTGGTGCACGACGAGGGCTCTAAAAACACTTATCTCTTCGATAATTGCTTCCGCGGGAGCGACATCCAGGGCCACCTGGTCTACGGCACGGTGCTCGACAACCAGAAAGCGGTCAGCGTGCGCGGCACTTTCCTGCAAACGCCACGCTATATGGACGTCTTCTACCGCGAGGGCTACACCGACATCGAGATGGAGGCTGGGCCCTATCTCTCGGCGGTCTATGAGATCTTCCGGCCCAAGCGCTATCCGACGAATGAAATCGTGAACCTGTACGACCTGCCGTTCGACCTGGGGATCCTGCACTACGCCTCAGATACTCCGTTGAGCAAGGGTAGCAACCTGGGGTCGGGCTCGCTCTCCTATTTCGGTATGGACCCGACCTACGCCACAAGCGTGGCCATATTGCGGCGCATATTCACCCTGGAGGCCGAGCGCACCTGAGCGCTGCTGGCCCAGGAGACGAGTGAGCAAGGAGCAGGGCATGTCCATCATCGGTCAATCGGTCCCACGTGTGGATGCGGTGGGGAAGGTGCGCGGTGAGACGCAGTTCCCCGGCGATCTCTCAAGGCCCAACACGGCCCATATGAAGATCCTCTTTGCCGGCCGGCCACACGCCCGCATCACCCGGCTGGATACCCATGCCGCCGAGGCGCTGCCAGGCGTGCTGGCGGTCTTCACCGCCAAAGATGTGCCGGTGAACGAGTATGGGTTGAGCATGCCCGATCAGCCGGTGCTGTGCGGCCCCGGTTCGAGCAAACCCTATGCCGACCATGTGCGCTTTGTGGGCGACCAGGTGGCGCTGGTGGTGGCCGAGACGGAGGCCATCGCTGCCGAGGCGCTGGAGCGCATCGTGGTCGAGTATGAGGACCTGCCGGTTGTGCTGGATCCAGTGGAGGCGATGCAAGAAGGAAGTCCCCTGCTGCATCCCGATCGGGATAGCAACATCTTCTGCTACTATCGCATCCGCAAGGGCGACGCCGAGGCGGCCCTGGCGGAGGCCGATGTGGTGATCGAGGCCGAGTACCGCACGCCGGCGCAGGAGCACGCCTACCTGCAGCCAGAAGCCGGGTTGGCCTACATCGACGAGGAGGGGCGGGTGACGGTCGAGGTGGCCGGGCAGTGGACGCATGAAGACCGTGAGCAGATCGCTCATGCGCTCGGCCTGGCGGAGGAGCAGGTGCGGGTGATCTACCCTGCCATCGGCGGCGCCTTCGGTGGGCGGGAGGACATGTCGGTGCAGATCGTGCTGGCGCTGGCGGCCTGGCGGCTGCACCAACGCGGCATCGACCGCCCTGTCAAGATCGTCTGGTCGCGGGAGGAATCGATCATCGGGCATCACAAACGCCATCCCTTCATTCTGCGGGCCAAGTGGGGCGCCAAGCGCGACGGCCGCCTGACGGCGGCGGTGATGGAGGTTATCCAGGACGGCGGCGCCTATGCCTATACCTCGACCAAGGTGCTCGGCAACGCCACGCTGATGTGCACCGGGCCCTACGAGATCCCCAATGTGAGCGTGGACTCCTACTCGGTTTACACCAACCACATCCCTGGAGGGGCCTTCCGCGGCTTCGGCGGCCCGCAAGGGGCCTTCGCCGCCGAGTGCCAGATAAACAAGCTGGCGGAGGCGCTGGGAATGGACCCGGTCGAGATCCGGGCCCGCAACCTGCTGAAGGAGGGCTCCAAGCTTTCGGTTGACACACCGCTGCCGCCCGGCGTCTCGATCGACAAGGTGGTGGCCAAGGCCGCCGAGCGGGCGGGCTGGGTGGAGACGGCGCAGGGCTGGAAGCGGCCGGACCCCAAGGCGCTTGGCACGCCGGAGGCGCCGCATCTGCGGCGGGGCATCGGCTTCGCCTGCAGCTTCAAGAATGTGGGCTTTTCCTTCGGAGCGCCGGAGGAATGCTGGGCGGAGATCGAGCTCCACGGCCAGACGGAGATCGAAGAGGTGGTATTGCATTATGCCGGCGCGGATGTGGGCCAGGGCACGCACACCGTGATGGCGCAGATGGCAGCCGAGGCAGTGGGCGTGCCGCTCGAGAAAGTGCGCCTGATCGTCTCCGACACGGCCCACACTCAGAATTCGGGCTCGGCCTCAGCCTCGCGCTTGACCTTCATGGCCGGCAACGCCATCCGCGGCGCGGCGGCGGAGGCGCTAGCGAAGTGGGCGGCGGAGGAACGCCCGGCGGTGGCGCGCCACCGTTACAAGCCGCCAGCCACCACGCCCTTCGACCCCAAGACCGGCAAATCGGAGCCCAATTTCGCCTACGGGTACGTGGCCGAGGCGGTCACGGTCGAAGTCGACGTCGAGACCGGACAGATACGCGTGTTGGAGGTGGTCTGCGCCGACGATGTGGGGCGGGCGGTGAACCCTCAGCAGGTGCAGGGCCAGATCGAGGGCGCGGTGGTGCAGGCCCTGGGGTATGCTGTGCTCGAGGATTTCCAGCAGGAGGGTGGCCATGTCCAGACTGGCCAGCTCTCCACCTACCTTATACCCACCATCGTCGATATCCCCGAGCGGGTTGAGTCAGTTATCCTGGAGTACCCCGATCCTCGCGGCCCGTGGGGTGCGCGTGGGATGGGCGAGATGCCCTACCTGCCCTTTGCCCCGGCGGTAGTGGCCGCCGTCCACGACGCGCTGGGAATCTGGTTCGATGATTTCCCGCTCACGCCCGAGCGGGTGCTGCGAGGGTTGGGCGTTCTCTGACGATGGGTGCCCCGCTGGTCCTGGTCCGCGGCGGCGGCGATTTGGCCACGGGTGCGGCCGTCCGGTTGCACCGTTGTGGCTTCGCGGTGGTGGTGACCGAGATCGAGCGGCCGCTGGCAGTACGCCGGCGGGTGGCGCTGGCTGAGGCGGTCTACGCGGGCTCGATTACGATCGAAGAGGTGACCGGCCGATGGGCCGCCACTGCCTCGGCAACGGCGGCCATCCTCGAGGCGGGCGAGATCCCGGTGCTGGTCGATCCGGGAGCATGCTCGCGCGAAGTATTGGCGCCATTGGCCTTGGTCGATGGGCGCATGCGCAAGGCTCCGTCCGAGATAGGGCTGGAGGCGGCGCCCTTCGTCGTCGGCCTGGGCCCGGGCTTCACCGCCGGCGTGGACTGCCACGCGGTGGTGGAAACGAACCGCGGCCACCGCCTGGGGCGGGTCATCTGGGATGGCCAGGCCGAGCCCGATACCGCCGTGCCTGGGAGGGTGGCGGGCTATGATGTGGACCGCGTGCTGCGCGCGCCGGCTTTCGGCGTGATCCGGGGACTGAAGGCGATCGGCGATCTCGTGCAGGCGGGCGAGGCCATCGCCGAAATCGAGGGGACAGTGCTCTTGGCGCCCTTCGACGGCGCGCTGCGGGGCCTGCTGCACGACGGCCTGGCGGTCGAAGTGGGGGCCAAAATCGGTGATCTGGATCCGCGAAAAGATCCCTCCTACTGCTTCTTGATCTCTGATAAATCGCTGGCCGTGGGCGGCGGTGTGCTTGAGGCGCTGCTCTCGCAGCCAGCGATTCGCTCTGCGCTGGGGGGCTGAATGCTGCGGCTGAGAGAAGCGCTGCGCCTCCATCAGGGCATAGTCGCGGCCTTCGTCGGCGCGGGGAGCCCGCCCCCTGCGCGGCCAAACAGCCGATGCGACTGACGGATGGATTGAGGCTTGAGCCGGGACGAATAGCTGCCTTCGTTGGAGCGGGTGGGAAGACATCTGCGATACGCAGGCTGGTGTCCGAGGTGGCCGGCGCCTGGCCGTTGCTGATCACGACCACGACCAAATTCGCCCAGGCCCAATCCGGCCTCGCGCCAGAGCAGATCGTTCTCGAGGCTGGGGCATCGCTCGAAGGGGTTCGCGAACGCCTGGCGGGTGGCGGAGCGCTGCTCGTGACCGGCCCGCTCTCTGTGCATGAGGCCAAATGGACCGCGCCGCCCGGTGGAACATTGCAGATGCTGCTGGCGATGGTGCGTGAGCTTGGCGGGGTGGCGCTGATTGAGGCCGATGGAGCCCGCGGCCGTTCGCTGAAGGTCCCCGCGACACACGAGCCGGTCATCCCCGAAGGCGCTGACCTGGTCGTGCCGCTTGCCGCCCTCGATGCCCTCGGCCAGCCGCTGGATGGCGAGGTCGTGCACAGGCCGGAGGCGGCGGCGCGGCTCCTGGGCGAGGGGCCGGGGGCCGAGATCACGCCCGAGCGGATGGCGGCGCTGTTGAGCCACCCCAAGGGGGGGCTGAAGGGGGTGCCGGAGGGTGCGGAGGTTCGGGTTCTCTTGAACAAGGTCCGCTCGAGCGGGGCGGGGGAGGCGGGCCGGACGGTGGCCGAGGCGCTGTGCGTAGGGCCGCGGGTGCAGGCGGCGCTGCTGGCGGAGGCTCAGGAGAAGGACCCGGTTGAGATGGCGATCGGGCGGGTGGCGGGCGTGGTGCTCGCCGCCGGGGGCGCCCGCCGTTTCGGGCGCCCGAAGGCGGCGCTCGAACTCGAAGGCCGCAGTTTGCTCAAGCGGGCTGTCGAGGCGGCGATCGAGGGCGGGCTCACGCCGATTGTGGTCGTGCTGGGCGCCGGAGCCGGAGAGTTACGCCGGCTGCTGGAAGCGTATGCGGTGCGCGTGGTTAAAAACCCGGATTGGGACGCCGGGATGAGCACCTCCGTGCGGGCCGGGTTGGCCGCCGTGGAGGGCGAGGCGGAGGGGGTGGTCTTCCTGCTGGCGGATATGCCGCTTGTGGATGGTGCTCTGGTGCGGGCCCTGGTCGAAACCCACCGCCGCTCGCTGGCGCCGATCGTGGCCCCTCGGGCGGGGGGGCGATGGGGCAACCCGGCGCTCTTCGACCGCGCCACTTTCCCATCGTTGGACGGGATTAGGGGCGATCAGGGCGGGCGGGCGCTCTTCGGCCGCTTCCCGATCGAGGCGGTACCGTGGGGCCGGGCTGCGCTGATGGATGTCGATACGGAGGATGATTGGCGCCGTTTGGAGTCCGGAAGGTGATCGCGGCGGTGGTTCTGGCGGCGGGCGAGGCCAGCCGAATGGGGCGTTCGAAACTCGACCTGCGGGCCGGCGGCCGGAGCATTCTGGCCCGGCTGGTGGGGATGCTGCTCGAGGCCGGAGCCTCGCACGTGGTGGTGGTCACCGGCGGGCACCGGGCGGCGGTCGAGGCGGCGCTGAAGGGCCTGCCGGTTGAGTTCGTCCATAACCCGGCCTTCCGAGAGGCTGGCATGCTGGGCTCATTGCAGGCCGGCCTGCGGGCGCTGAGGGGAGGCGCGGCGGAAGCGGCGCTCATCGCCCCCGGTGACTACCCCAGCGTGCGGGCCGAGACCGTTCGGGCGCTGATAGCGGCTTGGGCAGAAGCGCCGGAGAGCATCGTCGTGCCGAGCTATTCAATGCGCCGCGGCCACCCGATCCTTGTGCCGGCAGCGGACTGGCCGGCGATCCTGGCGCTCCGGCCGGGCGAGACGCTGCGCGACCACCTGCGGCGGGAGGCGGCCCGGGTCCGGCATGTGGTTGTCGACGACCCCGGCGTGCGCTTCGACGTCGACACGCCGGAGGATTACCGGCGGCTAATCGAGGGGGATGAGGCCCAACCGTGGGTTCCTCCCAGGGGGGACGGGCCTTCGAGAGGCTGTTGACATGCGCGCAGATGTGCTGGCATTTGCTGGAGGCCGCATTCGGGGGCGAGCGGTCTCTTGGCGCATGATATAGAATCGAGGCGGAAAAGCGATCGTTCGCAGGAGGTGGCGGATGAAGATCGTGACAGACAGCGGAGCCGATTTGAGCATCTCGGTGGAGGAGCGGGAGGCGCTGGGCATCCACGTCGTGCCGCTGGTCGTAACGCTCGAGGGGCAGACCTACCGGGAGGGAGTCGACATCCAGCCGGAGGACTTCTACCGGCTGCTGGAGTCGACTGAGGCGCTTCCCATCACCTCGCAGCCCGCGGCGGGAGATTTCGCCGAGACCTACCGGCGGCTGGCGCAGGAGGACCCCGAGATTCTCTCGATCCACATCAGCTCGGGTTTGAGCGGGACCTATCAATCGGCGCTGGCCGGGGCGGAGATGGCCCCGGAGGCGCGGGTGACGGTGGTGGACGCGAAGACGCTCTCGGCCGCGGCGGGATGGCAGGTGCACGCGGCGGCGCGGGCCGCGAAGGCCGGCTGGCCTTTGGAGCGCATCCTGGAGTTGATTCAGCGTCTGAATCGGGCCACCGAGAGCATCTACACGTTGAGCGAGCTCAAGTATCTGATCCATGGCGGCCGGATCAGCCATATGAAGGGCCTGATCGCCTCGGTGCTGAGGCTGAAGCCGCTGATCGGGGTGGAGAAGGAGGGCGGCACCTATGTGCAGCGCGGGCAGGTGCGCACCTTCCAGGGCGCCCTGCGTGGTCTGGTGGACCTGATGGCTGAGTACCATCCGCCGGGCAGCGCGCTGCGGGTGCAGGTCTTGCACGCCATGAACCCCGCGGGTGCCGAGCAGCTCAAGGCGCTGATCGAGGAGCGATTCGAGTGCGATTGGCTGCCGATGGCCCCGATGTCGCTCGTTCTGGGGGCGCACACCGGTCCAAGCATGGTGGGGGTGGCCTTCGCGCCGGCGGAGGCGTTCGCGGAGGTTCCGTAGAGGGACCAAGAGGCCGCTGCGGGCGTGGCCAGGATGGCCTGGCCCATTTG
>CAZQDE010000018.1:0-49267 GCA_964591485.1 uncultured Anaerolineaceae bacterium
GCCAGGGGTCGATGGCAAGAGATTCCTCGCCCAGGGCGGCTCTCAGCGCCGGGAGCTGATCGGTCGACTCGATCAGCCAGGGGATCTGGCCAGCCCTGAATGCCTGCAAGTCGTCCTCTCGATTGAAGACCACTCTGCCGCCTTGCGCCCAATCCTGCAGCAGATTCAGCCAGCAAACCCCCTCCGGCCCCCAGAATGCGGGCTCACCATCCGGTTCGATGAGTGCTCCCTCGCAGGCCGCGATGGCAGCCGCCGCGCTTCGGAAACCCATGTCCCAGATCATGCCGGGCGGCGATTCCTCGCTAAACGCTTGCGCCCTACTGGCCCATCCCCCGAGGGTGCCGGCGGGGACAGGCTCGAGGGCCCGGTTTCGATAGATCACCATCCCCTGAAATTCGAGTGGAAGCCCGATGAGGGCCGCGCCATCCGTCGCCTGGCTCCAGGCAGCATCGTACATGGCTTGATCGAGCTCTGGGTCGAGCAGTGCACCCACATCCAGGAGCCAGCCAGCTTGATTTAGATCCGGCCCCCACACGGAGGGGCCGAGAAGGATCGTGGGCGCCCGGCGCGTGGCCGCGGCCTGCTTGAATGCTTCGAAGAGTTCATCAGGGGGATAGTAGGCCAGGGCCAGGCTCACGCCGGGGTGCTCCCGCTGGTACCGGTCGAGCACTTCCTGTAGAGCCGCCAGTTCCTGCGGCGCCCACGAAAGCCAAATCTCGACACTGCCGGCAGGTTCGAGCGCCGGGCCACCCGTGGGCGTCGGCAGCGGAGAGGGCGTGTGCGTCGGAGGCGCGACCGTGACTGGATGACTCGGGGTGACCGCCGGCTCAGGCGAGGAGGCGCAAGCGGCAATGAGAAGGCTCAGAGCGAAGCCCGCCAGCAAGAAGCGGGCGCTCCAACGGAGCGGATGCATCACAACCATCAGATCCTTCATTGGAGATCCATAATACCCGAACCCCTTCCAGGCATCCAGTCCAGCCCCTCCCCGGCCGGGTGGCCTACGGCTATAATCCTGGACATGGAGAACCCATCAGATCACACCTGGAGGCTGGTGCTCTCACCCCCTGCCGACGGCCCGACAAACATGGCCCTCGATGAGAGCATCCTTGAAGCCGTGGCGGCTGGAGAATCCCCGCCCACTTTGCGGCTTTACGCGTGGAACCCGCCCTGCCTATCGCTGGGTCATGCGCAGCCGGTTGCCGACATCGACATGGCGCGACTGCAGCAACGAGGGTGGGACCTCGTGCGCCGCCCCACTGGCGGCCGTGCCATCCTGCATACCGATGAGCTCACCTATGCCATTATGGCGCCCGCGTCGAACCCCCATGTGGCCGGAGGCGTACTCCCTTCCTATCGGCATCTGAGCCAGGGCCTTGTCCGGGGTCTCCAGCATCTGGGCCTTGGGATCGAGGTGGCCTCCCCAGAACCTCTCTCCCCAGAGGCGCGAGAGAACCCCATTTGCTTTGAGGTTCCCAGCGCCTATGAGATCGAGGCCGCGGGCCGAAAGCTCATCGGTTCCGCGCAGCTCCGGCGGCAGGGCGCGGTTCTCCAACATGGCACCTTGCCCCTCTGGGGCGATCTCACCCGCATTTGTGACGCCCTGGTCTTTGAGGACGAAGCCGCCCGGGCGAGTGCCCGGGCCAAACTCCGGCAGCGTGCAGCTACCGTGGAGGAACTGGCAGGCAGGCCCATATCCTGGCAGGAGGCGGCGGAGGCCTTCGTCGCCGGCTTCCGTGAAGCGCTGGGGTTGGACCTTGTGCCTGAGGAGATCAAGCCTTCCGAACGGTCACGTGCGGAGGCGTTGAGAGCGGAACGCTACGCCCACCCTGCGTGGACGCGGCGGGTATGAAACGCATAGATGCCTGCGGCGGCGGGGTCAATCCGGCGAGACGGTGAAGCGCACGTCGCTGAAGCCCAGATCCCGCAGCAGCCGGTAGAGGAAACTCTCCGCATTGGCCTGCGCCTTCTCGAGAATCCCATCATCGAGGGCGGATTGCTCCATGGCACGCTCGGCGGCAAGACGGGCGGCACTCTCTAGCCGGACATCCCCTTTGCGGAGCAGCCCGACCTCGCGGTCATACACATAGGTCTGCTCATTATCGATGGCGGTCAGGAAGATTTCGGCCTTCGGCAAGGAGAGCGTCACCTGCCCTTGCCGGTCGACCTGAACATCATCCAGCCCCAGCTTGTCAAGGTCCACGCCGGCGATCACCGTGCTATGCGCCACCAGCAAGAGTCGGTCCCCAAAGAGGAAGCCAAAGGGTCTCTGCCCGGTTTCGGCCGTGATGACCTTCTCCACGTTATATTGCATCGTCTCCAAGCGCGCCAGGGAGCGGACCTCGTGAACGATGGTCACAGGGTCAGACAACAAGGTTGGCGTGGGATGCAGCAAGGCGGCTACCTGGGTGCTGACTTGGGCCCGCAATTCGCCGACGGGCTCGAGGGCGCGTGTGAAGCTCGCTGCCACGGCCCAAGAAGCAATCACGATGACCAGCGCAACGCATGCGATCAAGGCCACATAGGCCTTTTGCATAATGAGTCTATTTTGCCCGGATTAATCTCGATCTTGCGGCCTGCCGCGCTCAGGGCTACACTCAAATTATGCGCATCGCGGCGCTCTCCCTGCACCTATATCTTCCCGGCTGCCAATCCTTAAAGCAGAAGCGCAGCCGCCTGAAACCTCTCCTGGCGCGCCTGCACCGAGAATTCAACGTCTCCGTGGCCGAGGTGGACTTTAACGACACGCATCAATCGGCGGTGATCGCTTGTGTGATCGTCAGCAATGATGCTGCGCATCTTCAACGCGTCCTGGAATCGATCCCCCGCTGGGTCGAGCGCAACCGGCCCGACTTGCAGATCGTCGACCACCAGATCACGCTTTACTAGCGAGGGCCATGAAGGGAGGTTGGATCATGGATCTGGGTCTTGAGGGCAAAATTGCCCTGGTCACCGCCGCCTCGCGCGGCCTGGGCAAGGCGGCTGCCATGGCGCTTGCGCAGGAGGGCGCCCATGTGGCCATCTGCGCCCGAAGTGAGCAGATCCGGGAGGCCGCGGCGCAAATCGCCGAAACCACCGGTGCCGAGACATTGCCTTTCCAGGCCGATCTCACGAAACCAGAAGATATTCGCGCCTTCGTGCGCGCTGCCCAGGACCGCTTCGGCGGCGTGGACATCATGATCATCAACGCCGGCGGTCCGCCCCCGGGAGCCTTCCTGGATCTGAACCCTGACATTTGGCGGGAGGCCGTGGACCTCACACTTATGAGCGCGGTCCACTTGTGTTACGAAGTCGTCCCCATCATGCTCGAACGCGGGGGCGGCTCTATCGTCACGACGCAGTCATACTCGGTGAAGCACCCTCTAGACCGCCTGATACTATCGAATGCACTGCGGCTGGCGGTGATCGGCCTGATGAAGTCCATGGCCAACGAACTCGGTCCCCAGGGGATCCGCGTGAACTCAATCAATCCTGCCTGGACGTGGACGGAGCGCGTCCAGCAACTCATGGAAGACCGCGCCCAGGCGCAAGGAACCTCGGTTGAGGAGCAGGCTGCCAAAGTCACGCAGGCGATCCCGCTGGGACGCATGGGAACCATTGAGGAGTATGGGCGCACGATCGCCTGGCTGGCTTCTCCCGAGGCATCCTTCATCCATGGTCATGCCCTGATGTTTGATGGCGGAGCGGCGCGATTCCCGCTCTAAACTTGGCGCATCCTGTCAAAAGGCGAACCGCCCGACGCCCGTCGGGCGGTTCACACGAGGAAAACGCGGTTGCCAGCCAGCGATCCTACCGAGAGAATATCAAGCTGCCGCCACCTCATCGACCCGCAGACTTCTTCGAACCAGCGTGCGGAGCCGTGAGGAGAGCAGGCTTGCGTGCACGGGCTTGATCAGGTAGTCATCCGCCCCGGCATCCAGGGCGCGGGCCACGCTCGCAGGTGATCCCAGCGCAGAGAGAATCAGAATCGGCACATCGGAAAAGCTGCGGATCTTCTCGCACACCTCCCAGCCGTCCATGCCTGGCATCAGCAGGTCCAGTATGATGACATCCGGCGGGGATTCTTTGCAGGCCTCGATTCCGTCTTCGCCGTCGTAGACGGCACGAATCTGAAAGTCCTGGCCGCGCAGCAGCGCGCGCAGCATGACAGCCAGATCGGGATCGTCATCTATGAGAAGCACTTCAACGGCCATGGGTCTCCACCTCGCATCCGCAACTATTATCGCCGATTCCACCACGGGACCACCTTACAGAGGCCTTTCATCCCCCCAAGCGCATGGCTTGCCCCCGGTCCCTGGTAGGGCTATGATGTTCCCCGAGGGACGCCCAAGAAGAGAGGACCGATGGCGGAGGACACGCCCTCCCAGGCCGCGGGCCGGGTCGTATTCTGCCCGCAGTGCGGACACCCCCTACCGTTCGACGCACGGCTCTGCCCCAATTGCGGCGTCGATCTGGCTCTGCTCTCCTTGCTGGGTGAGAAGGCCTATCTGGAGGGATTCCCCAAGTACGCACCCATGAACACCACGCCGGTGTGGCTCGTCCCCCGCATCGGTGAATTCCTCATCGAAGATGGCGTGATCACGCGCGAGCAGCTTTCGGCGGCCCTCCGACACCAGAAGCAGGCCGAAGCCAGCGGTCAGCGGATCCTCCTAGGTCAGTCGCTGGTGGCCTTGGGATTCATCGACCGTGAGACCCTCGACCAGGCGCTCACACGCCAGATTGTCAAACTGCACGCCGCCGTGCAGGAATCCAACCGCACGCTGCAGCAGAGGGTCAATCAGCGCACACGCGAGCTTCGGCATGCCTTGGAGCGTCTGGCGGAAATCAACCAACTCAAGGCCAATCTGATCTCGAACATCTCGCACGAGCTGCGCACCCCCCTCGCACATTTGAAGGGTTATGTGGAATTGCTGGCGGCGGGCGAACTCGGCCCCCTCTCGCGAGAGCAAGCCGATGCCATCGAGGTCGTTCGCAGGGCCACCGACCGGCTCAGCTCGCTGATCGGCGATCTGATCGAGTTCTCCACTGCCTCGCGCGAAGGCCTCACGCTGCACCGCCGCGCAGTCGACGTGGCCGAGTTGGTCGCAGGGGTGTTCAAGCGATCCCAGGCCAAGGCCGAGAAAGCCGGCGTGCGGCTCAAGGCCGAGCTTGAAGAAGGGCTCCCCCAGCTCCATGCCGACCCCGAGCGCCTATCCTGGGCCATCTACCAATTGGTCGATAATGGGATTAAGTTCACGCCGGATGGGGGTGAGGTGGTTGTGCAAGTGCGCAGAGATGGGGCCGGACTTCACTTCACGGTCCAGGATAGCGGCATCGGTATCCCACAAGACCGATTGGAAGAAATCTTTGAGCCTTTCCACCAGTTGGATAGCTCACCCACCCGGCGCTATGGGGGAACGGGGCTGGGATTGGCCCTGGTCAGAATCATCCTCGAGGCCCATGGCACTTCCTTGCAGGTGGAGAGCGAAGAAGGGCACGGCACGCGCTTTGACTTCGTCCTGCCGGACGTGAGTGGAACATGACCGGACCCCTTATCCCGAGCGCATCCCTGGCATACGGCAACGAGCTGAACGCGGTCTACGCCATCGCCCGCATTGTGGCAGAGACTTTCGACACTGAGGCCGGCCTGGATGCGGTCTTCCGGCTGGCCCGCACCATCTTCATCTTCGATACTGTCGCGTTGTACTTGCAGGACGACGAAAGCGATGAGTTTGAGCCGATTTACGCCCGCGCCCTCGGCCGGGGGCGTTCTAAGGAAGCCGAGCTGGCCTGGGGCGAGCCCGCCGCGGCCGAGGCCTTCCGCGCCCGCCAGACGGTCCTGCGGAAGGAGGATGCCGGCCCGATCGTTCAAGAGCGCGACCGCCGGCGGGATTACCTGGGCCTGCCGCTTCTGGTGGGTGGACGCTGCGTCGGCAGCCTGGTCTTCGGTCGTTTCGGCGGACCATCCTACCCTCCCGAGCACATCCGTCTGGCCGAATTCGTCGCCTGGCACGTGGGTCAATTGCTTGAGAATCGCCGGCTCTCCCGCCGCATCGCAACCCTCGAAGCCCAACGCGAGCTGGCGCGCATGCAGGACGAGTTCATCTCGACCATATCGCACGAACTGCGGACGCCTCTGGGCTTCATTAAAGGCTACGTGACCACCTTGTTGCGCGAGGACATCCAATGGGAGGAATCCAGGCGCCAGGAATTCCTGCGGATCATCGACGATGAGGCCGACCGCTTACGGGAGCTCATCGATAATCTGCTCGACTCCTCCCGCCTGGAGAGCGGTACGCTGAGTATGACCCTCGAGCCAACCCGGCTGCCACCCATCATCCGCGATGTCGTTAAACGTGTCCAGGGTGCCCATCCTGATATGCAAATCGCGGTCGACATTCCCGAGGAGAAGTTCCCAATCCTGCGGCTCGATTCGACTCGCATCGCGCAGGTGCTGGACAACTTCCTGAACAACGCCCGCAAATACGCGCCGGAGTCGCATGTCGAAGTGCGCATCCGGCGGCAGGAGAGGAATATTTTGGTGGAGGTGGAAGATCAAGGCCCTGGGATCGCCCCCGAGCATCTCAGTCACCTCTTCGAGCGCTTTTATCGGGTCACCAACGACCAGTCAATTCGGGGTACAGGCTTAGGACTCTACATCAGCCGCAAGATCGTGGAAGCCCACAGCGGCGAAGTCGGAGTCGAAAGCGAATTGGGCAAGGGAACCCGGTTCTACTTCACCTTACCCATCGCCGATCTCAGTGTCGAAGGGCAGGAGGGAGACCATGCCTGATCAGAAGACCGTTCTCGTTGTGGATGACGAGCCCCGCTACTTGGGCCTGGTCCAGATTAACCTGGAGACCGATGGGTATAACGTCATCACGGCCATGGATGGGCAGCAGGCGGTGGAGGCGGTGGCCCATAATAAGCCCGACATCGTGCTGCTGGATGTCATGATGCCTGTGATGGACGGCTTTACGGCCTGCGAGCGTATTCGCGAATTTTCATCGGTCCCGATCATCATCCTGACTGCGAAGGGCGAGGAGCGGGACCGCGTCCGGGGATTGGATGCAGGGGCGGATGACTATATCGTGAAACCGTTCTCGGCCCAGGAACTTCTGGCCCGCGTGCGGGCCGTGCTCAGGCGGGCCGAACGCGGGCATATCGAGGATTTCCATGAGCCTGTCTTCCGCCATAAGGACCTGGAGATCGACCTTGCCCGGGCGCTCGTCACCGTCGGCGGGAAGGAGGTCTCGTTGACCGCCACGGAATACCGGCTGCTGCAAACCATGGCCAGTAACCTGGGCCACGTCCTGAGTTCCGAGGAGCTCCTGACCTCGGTCTGGGGGCCGGAATACAAGGACGACAAGGAAATCCTCTGGGTCTGTTTGAGTCGCCTGCGGCAAAAGATCGAAGCCGATCCAAAGAACCCCATTCATATCGTCACCCGGCAGGGCATCGGCTATCTGATGCCTCCTGCAGAAGAGGCAGCCTAAGAAACCACAAAATGCCTGGCACCCTGCTTCTATTAATCGAGCCGGACGCGCAGACAGCCGCCCAGCTGAGCACTGTGCTGGAGCGCGCCGGGTATCGCGTGTCAGTTGCACCTTCGGGCAAAGAGGGATTGATCAACGCCTGGCGCGATCAGCCAGATGGCATCATTCTCGAGCTGGCGCTTCCCGACTTGCCAGCCAGCGACTTGCTGGGCAAGCTCCGTCAGGACCGGCGCACCATGCGCACCCCGATCTTTGGTCTCACGCGCCTGCGAGATCCCGCCTCCATCGCGGCAGCCATGGAAGCTGGGCTGAATCAGTGCATCATCAAGGATGCCAACGCGCTGGAATTGCTGCTATCGGGGCTCTCGAGCGCGGGGCTCTCGACCCGGCAGAGAGTGGACGCGGCCGGTAGGGTGCGGCAGGGATCGCTGGCCGCTGTCGTCGCCGCTAAGGGCGGCGTGGGGGCCTCCTCGCTATGCGCCAATCTGGCGCACCTTATCGCCAAGGCATCAGGCGAGGGGAGCACGGCGCTGGTAGACCTGGCGCTGCCGATGGGCTCGCTCCATCAGTTGATGGGCGTCTCCTCGCCTCATGGCTGGCCCGATCTCTCGCACGAGGACGTCCTGGAAGCCCTGCATTCGCTGATCGATGACCTGCCCATACCCAAGCCCTGGGCGGCTTGGCTGCTTCCAGGCGCGCGGCGCCCAGAAGAGTCCGAGCGGTTGAGCAAGATCGACCTTGGAGCCCTGCTACAGGGGCTTCGCACCCACTTTGCTCATGTTTGGTTGGACCTCGGCCGGGGGCTGGGACCCCCAGCCATGCTCGCGTTCACCCAGGCCAACCTGGTGTTGATCATCTTCCCGCCCGACCCCGATGGCGTGGCCTCTACCCGGGCGATCCGGGATTACCTCATAGGGGAGGGCGTGGCAGCCAGCCGTATCCATCTCATCTCCAATCGCACCTTGCCGGCCGAGAGTCTGACGGCCACGTCACTCGGCAAGGCCCTGGGTCAGGAAGTACTGGCGGCTCTCCCCTACATGGAGGACCGCTTCTCCCTAGCCAATGTCCTGCGTGCGCCGCTCGATTTGCGCTTCCCTGAGGAGCGAGTCACCCTGGCCCTGCAGGAGCTGGCAACGAGAATCCTCGAAATGCTCGCACCTGCCGGCGCCCCTACCTCCCCGTGACGCCATAGACCGCCACCCCAGTATCCCCAGCATCCAGGCCTTTCGACGGCGAACTCCCACGACCAAGGTGCCGAACGGTTAGTTCTGCTATAATCGCCTCGATCCGCAGGTAGGAGAGCCTCCCTACGATGATGGACGAGCAAGCACGCATCCTGCGCGGAAAGATCCTGGGAGCCCTGCTGCGAGACGCGCGGCTAGACGCCGGCAAGAGCATGAAGGAGGTCGGCAAGCTGATCGGCGTGTCCAGCGCCACGATATCCTCCTACGAGCATGGCCGGCGGCTGATCTCTCTCCCAGAACTCGAACTTCTGGCATATCACCTTGATGTGCCCCTCCAGCGCTTCATAGAACCTTCCACCGAGGATCTGGAGGAAGAGCCGCACTTCGATCCCCAAGTGATGATCACGCTCAGGCAGCGCATGATCGCCGCCATGCTCCGCCAGCGGCGCCTCGAACTTGGACTGTCTCAGAAGCAACTGGCCACGGCAGCCTCGATGCCTCCCAGCCGCGTGAGCGCTTATGAACGCGGCGATCGTGCTATCCCTATTCCCGATCTCGAAAACTTGCTGAAGGTGCTCGATCAGAACGTGAGCGAATATCTCGACCGCGAAGGCCCCATCGGGAAATGGCATCGTTCGCAGGAGGCCTTTGAGCGCTTTCGAGAGCTGCCTGAAGATCTCCAAGAATTCTTCTCCGATGAGGAGCACCGCACCTACCTGCGCATGGCCCAGCAACTCAGCCGCATTCCCTTGGAGGATTTGCGCGCTGTAGCAGAAGCGCTCCAGGATTTGGTGGCGTGAGAAAGGTCCAGACTCAGCCCGATTCCCTGGCTCAGGAAGCCCTGCGGAGCTATCAAAATGGCGATCTGGAGGCTGCGATTGAGCGATTTGCCGCAGCCCGGGTCGCCTTCGCTGGCGAGGGGGATAGGGTCAAGGAAGCCGAAATGGCGAACAACTTGGCCGTCGCCCTGCTCAAGGCTGGCCGACCTCAAGAAGCCTATGACACGCTGGAGGCCACCCCGGAGGTTTTCCGAAAGGCGGGAGCAATCAAGCTCGAGGCTCAAGCCTATGGCAATCTCGGCTCCGCGCTGGAAGCCTTGGGCGATCCAACCGGCGCGGAACGCTCCTACTCGCACGCTGCGCAGATCTTCGAAAGCCTGGGGGCCGAGGAGGAGCTGGGCTACACATTGCAGGCCATCTCGCGCTTGCAGCTCCGGCGGGGCAGACCCTTTGAGGCGCTCGCCAGCATGCAAGAGGCGGTGGCGTCCTCCAGCAAGCCCCGTTTCATCAAGCGTGCCCTGGAGACGATTCTTAGGCTTCCCAGTCGCCTCATGAACCGCTGATGGGATGATGTTCCCACGTTCGGAATGGACAATTCGCCAAGCTACCCCTGCCGACCGGGATGACGCGGCCCGGTTCCTCGCCAGCGCGCATCGCCGCCACCTGCACCTGGACTGGTCTCAGCCCCTTGAACTCGTGGGCAGCGCTCCTTTTCTCATTGCCCAGCGAGGCAGGCAGTGGTTGGCCTGCCTCGCCTGCCCCCCCGACCCTGTGGACGTGGCCTGGCTGCGCCTCTTCGCCGTTGCACCCGGCGCCCCCCTGACACCATCCTTCCGCAAGCTGATCCAGGCCGTTGTTCCGGAAGTAGCTCGAATGGGGACTTCCCGAATCTCGGCTCTCGCCACAAGGACTTGGCTACGGCCGCTGCTGGAGGATACTGGGTTCGCCCCGACGAATGAGATGATCTTCTTCGAGTGGGACGGGGGTCCGCTGGATCCGGTCCGGCAGTCCGCCATCCGCGACATGCTGCCCGAGGATTTGCCCGCGGTACAGGCTGTCGATGAACGCGCTTTCCAGCCCCCATGGCAGCACTCACAGAAGTCGCTCGAGCAAGCGCTGGAGGCGGCTGCGTTAGCCAGCGTGTATGAGCTTGAGGGCCAGATCGTAGGCTACCAGATCAGCACGGCTTCGGCGCTGGGCGCGCATCTGGCGCGTCTGGCTGTCGAGCCCCGGTACCAAGGCCGTGGGATCGGCCGTGAGCTCGTGCTCCACGCCCTGACAGCCCTCGGACGTCTGGGGCTGGGGCGCATGACCGTCAACACCCAGGCTGATAACTTGCCAAGCCGGCGGCTCTATCAGTCTCTGGGCTTCCGGGAAACGGGTATGCGTATCCGCCTCTACGAGCGTTTCCTCCACGTCTAAGACCGTCCGGAGTGGCGAACCTTTCACCCCGCCCATGTGGTTGGCCCAAGATTCTCACCGCTCTGATCGAGACTTCATCGTCGGGCAGAGACCTTGCCGTCTCGCGGGATGCAAAAGAGCGCAGCGTTCCCTCGAGCGAACGCTGCGCCCTGCAGGCCAAGGACAGCCAGGGACTATTCTGACTCGCCTGAAGGCTTGACGAAGCGCTGGTAGAGGGCCTCGAACATATCCACCGGCACGGGGAAGATGATCGTGCTGTTCTTCTCCACACTGATCTCGGTCAACGTTTGCAGGTAGCGCAATTGCAGCGACCCCGGGTTGGCGGACATCACATTGGCGGCGCTCGCCAGCGTCTGGGCTGCGGCGAACTCACCCTCGGCATGCACGATCTTGGCGCGCTTCTCGCGCTCGGCTTCCGCCTGCTTGGCCATCGCGCGCTGCATCGGCTGAGGAAGCTCGACATCCTTGACCTCCACGATGCTGACCTTCACGCCCCAGGGCTCGGTGGTCTCATCGATGATGCGCTGGAGCTTGTGGTTGATCTCTTCGCGGTTGGCCAGCAGATCGTCGAGCTCCGATTGACCAACCACATTCCGCAGAGTGGTCTGGGAGATGTTCCAGGTGGCCCGCTGGAAATCCTCCACCTGCACGATGGCCGAGCTGGGGTCAATCACCCGGAAGAAGACCACCGCGTTGACCTTCACGGTGACGTTGTCCCGCGTGATGACCTCCTGAGAGGGCACATCCAACGTGACGACCCGTAGATCCACCTTAACCATGCGGTCGATAATGGGGATGATGAAGAACAGGCCCGGTCCGCGCGCGCCGACCAGCCTGCCCAGACGAAAGATGACTCCTCTTTCGTACTCCTGGACGATCTTGACCGCCGAGGCCAGCAATAAGATCAGCAGGACTAAGAGAAAGAAGAGCGGTAGGTTGAGCAGTCGTAAGAGGAATTCCATGGCCGTCATCTCCTTTTCAGGGTGGACCTAAGGGCATTATAACCGACCGGTGGCTTGCTTCCAGCCCACCCTTCTCATGGACAAACCAGAGCTTTTATGGCAGTATTCCGGGGATCATTCGTCGTGGGAGGGCCCATGAGCAAGCGAGAGGAAATCCGGGAGCGGCGCCGCAGGGAGCAGCGGCGGAATCTGTTGGTCGTCGCCTTCATCGTCGCTGGCCTAGCACTCATCATCGTGGCCATCGTCATCTTGCGCACCCAGGCCACCATCCGGAGCCTCGTCGTCCCCGAAGGCTATAGCTATCCAGAGCAGGTCGACTTCACGGCGATGGGCGATCCTAACGCCCCGGTTCGCATCGATGAATTCTCCGATTTTCAATGCTCGGCATGCCAGTATTTCCACGATGAGACCCTCAAGCCGGTGATCGAGACCTATGTCAAGACCGGCCAAGTGTACTTCGTCTATCACAACTTCCCTGTGACCGATGCCGGCTCCCCTCAGAAGGAATCACAAGCGGCGGCACAGGCAAGCTATTGCGCCGCCGAGCAGGATCGCTTTTGGGATTATTATGCTTTGCTCTTCGCAAACCGCATCGGCGAGAATGTGGGCAGCTTCACAACGGCGCGCCTGGAAGCCATGGGCGAAGCCCTCGGCCTGGGCAACGAGTTCAAGCAATGCTTGCGTGAGGAGCGCTACCGCGGCCGTTTGATCGAGGACATCCGCCTGGGTCAGGAGGCGGGCGTGAATTCCACGCCGAGCTTCCTGATCAATGGGCAGCTTCTCGTTGGTGCGATGCCCTTTACCCGCTTCCAGATCGAGATTGAAAACGCGCTCTCGAAGTAGCATCGCCTTGCCGCTGCGCATGGAGTGAAACCGGGCGCGCCGAATGGCGCGCCTCTTTCGGGTCTGTCTACCATCCCAAGAAAGACAACGCCGCGGACAGCAGCGGAGCAACGAGCAAGGCGGGGAGCAGGTTAGCGGTCCGGATAGGCTTCAGGTTCAGGAGCGGCCCCACCGCCAGGCTGAGCAGCAACACACCACCCACCGCAGAGAGCTCAGCCAGCATGAGCGGGGTGAACAGGTTCTGGAGCTGCGCCGCCCCGAGAGTCAAGCCCCCCTGGTAGAGGAGCACGACCAGGGCTGAGAAGAAGACCCCCACCCCGAAGGCCGAGGCGAGTGCCAGCGAGGCAAAACCATCCATGACGGATTTCACGGCCAGGAGCTGGTAGTCTCCGAGCAGGCCATCCTGGATCGACCCCAGGATGGTCATTGGGCCCACACAGAAGAGCAGGCTGGCCGTCACGAAGCCACGAATGAAGCGGTTCCCCTCCACGGCCTCACCGGATCCCCCTGCGAAGCGAGCCTCAAGCCGCGCCCCCACATTGCGCAGGCGCTCTTCGACCTTCCACCATTCGCCAAGCAGCCCTCCCACCAGGAGGCTGATCAACGGGACGAGAATGTTCTCGCCTTCGACCGCGAGACCCTCCAGGAACATATCCACCCCGATGGCCAGAGTGAAGAGTCCCAGGACCGCAGTCAACATCTCCCGCAGGCGATCGGTCAGCCTAGCCCCTAGGAAGAGGCCCAAGAAGCTCCCCAGAAGCACGGTTGCGACATTAAGTATCGTTCCGGTCATGGGATCAGGCCTTGGCTGGCGTGGGGTGTTCGCGTCCAGCCGCTTTGGCCTCCCACAGCACCAGCAGGAAGCAGAGGCTGGACAGCCGGTTCAGGTAGGCCAGCATGTGCGCATTATCCAGCGTCCCCTCATGGGTCATCTGGGCAATATGGCGTTCTGCTCGCCGCACCACCGTCCGCGCCAGGTCCATCGCCGCGCTCGAGGGACTATCGCCCGAAAGAATGAATCCTTTCGGCCTCTCCACGCGAGCTTCCAGGTTCGAGAGCTGCTCCTCAAGCCATTGCAGACGGGCCTCTGGGAAGCGCCCCACCTTCTCGACCTGGTCGGGCGATGCGGCCACTTCGGCCATCATCCGGTAGAGATCACGCTGGGCGGCTTCGGCCAGCTCGCGAGTCTCCGCTGTCTGGGCCAGGGATTTCGCGAGCCCGAGCGTAGCGGAGGCTTCGTCCAAGGCGCCGTAGGCCCTCGGGCGCGGATCGTACTTGGGCACCCGCTCCCCGCCTACAAGGCTGGTATAGCCGTCATCTCCAGAACCACGGGATCGAGGCGACATGCGCCGATTATATCCCTTTTGATTCGGCCACGCCCTGGGCTATACTGTTCGCAGAGGCGTTCTCCAGGGGGAGAGGTATGCTTAAGTGGTGGCCCTCCTTCACGGCTGGCTTGCTCACTGGCCTGCTCGCGGCCGGCCTGATTCTTCTTCTCATCTCCCGGCCCCCTCGGTACGCTATCGAGCTGCTTCCGCCCCCCACTCCGGCACCGCTTCAGGTACACGTGGCTGGCGCGGTCGCCACCCCGGGTGTGCATACAATCCCGTTTGGTTCACGTCTCCAAGACGCCCTCGCAGCCGCGGGAGGCCCACTCGAGGATGCAGACCTGGACCGGGTCAACCTGGCTGCTGCACTGGAGGACGGGCAACACGTCTACATCCCACATAGAACTCCCCAGATCCCATTGGACGGCGCAGCAACCAGCCCCGCACAACTTCCGATGACGCAAAAGGTGAATGTCAACACCGCAATGGCCTCCGAGTTGGAGTCGCTTCCAGGGATCGGTCCCAGCCTGGCGGAGGCAATCGTCGAATACCGCCTGGAGCATGGTCTGTTCAACCAGCCTGAAGACCTGCTCGGCGTCTCGGGGATTGGTCAGGCCAAACTGGAGCAGATCGCGGGGCTGATCCGCTTCCGCTGACGTCGGCTCTCTTGCGACCGAGTGGCAGGGCTGTATAATCCCCTCGATGCCTGAATTGCCGGAAGTCGAGACGATTGCGCGCGCCCTGCGGGAGGGCAAGGATGGCCCCCCATTGCCGGGGAAGCATATCGTTTCGATGACGATTAAGTGGCCGAGGCACTTCGAACGCCCCAAGGCCCGCACGGCCCGCAAGCGGCTCACGGGGCGTCGCATCGAGGACGTCTCGCGCCGCGGAAAATACCTGATCCTGCCCCTCGATGAGGGCACGCTCCTGATCCACCTGCGAATGAGCGGCGATTTGCGGCTGGAGCCAGCCAGCGAACCCCCAGGGCGCTTCGACCACACCGTATTTCACCTGGAAGGCGATTGGGAGTTGCGCTTCAGCGATGCGCGCAAATTCGGGCGCATCTGGTGGCTGAGGGACCCACAGACCGAGCTGGGTAAGCTTGGGCCTGAGCCGCTCTCGGATGACTTCACAAGCGACTGGCTGGCAGCGGCCGTAAGGTCCCGCAAGCGGATGCTGAAGCCGCTGCTCTTGGACCAGAGTTTCCTTGCTGGGGTCGGCAACATCTACGCCGACGAAGCCCTGCATCGCGCCGGATTGCACCCCCGGCGCCGTAGTGATAGCCTATCCAACGGAGAGATCGAGGCACTCTACCATGGCATCCGCGAGGTCCTTTCGGCCGGCCTTCGCCATTGCGGCGCATCGATCGACTGGGTATACCAGGGCGGCGACTTTCAGAATCACTTCCACGTCCACCAGCGGGAAGGGCTTCCCTGCCCCAAATGCGGCGCACCCATTGAGCGCATCGTCGTCGGCCAGCGAGGCACCTATCTATGCCCCCGCTGCCAACGGGAGGATTTGCGATGAGTCTAGCCAACCCACTCATCATCGGCGGCATCCTGATTGCCGCCGGTGTGATCCTGGCCATCGTGGCCTACCTGGTTCTGTCCGGCAAGCCAGCTGAACCTACTTCGGGCGTGCCGGAGGAAGAGGAGGCGGTGGATCAAGAGGCGGCGGACATGGATGATTTGCCGCCCACACCGCCAGCGGCCGCCGGTGCCGAGCCAGAGGGCTCAGAGGAAGATCCAGCCCTGGCCGAAGCACCTGCGGAGGGAGAAGTCCAGCCCGCGCCACCTGAAGCTGCCTCCCCGCCGGAGGCCGTCTCGCCTGGGCCCAAGCCCCGCATCCGCGTGGCCACGCTGCTGCGGGACGAGGTGAGCGGCGAACTCATCATCGAGGCCGATGGCGTGGAATACACAAGCCCAGAAGCGCTGCGGGCCTCGAGCCATTGGACCCGCGTCGAATATGCCGCCACCGACCTGCAGAAATGGCTCGAAAAGAAGCAGCCACCACCCTCGAAACCTGATCTACCAGTGGAGGCCGAAGCGGTCGAGGCCAAACCCGAGAGCATGGTCGAGCAGATCAACGCGATCTTGCAGGAACAGATCGCAGCCTCTGAGCGGAGTGATTTGGCCGTGCGCCTGATCGAGCGGCCGGACGGCGCGGTGCGGGTCTTGATCGGGGTGAACAGCTACGAGCTGTCGGAGGTACCGGACGCCGAAGTGCACGAGCTCATCCGGCGGTCAGTCTCTATGTGGGAATCGAAGCAGACTTGATCTCGCCCCAAGCCACCGGCGCCAACTCGAGCTTCCCCCCGCGCCTCTCCAGCCGAGCCACGGGCATCGAGCCATCGTGCTCGAAGAAGAGCCACGCGTCGTGCTCCAAGGCCCACCGCTGCCAGCGCTCTTTCGTGGCCACATTCTCCAGCGGCAACACATCGTAGGCGGAAACCCAGGCCGTCTTGGCCATTTTAATGGCGAACGAGGCCATATCTGCCACGAACATCCCCCGCCAATCGCCCGCCTCCAGGATGACCGATTGGTGGCCGCGGGTGTGTCCTGGGGTGACCACGCATCGGATATGGTCATTCAATCGGGTATCGCCGTGCAATAGACGCAGCTGTCCACCGCGGAGAAGCGGCTGGAAGTTCTCAGGCAGATAGGTGGCCTTCGTGCGCGCGTCGGGATGGCTGGCATCTGCCCATTCCATCCGCTGCACCCAGTATTCGGCATTGGGAAAAGTCGGGCGCAACTCGCCGTCCACCAGCATCGTATTCCCACTGCAGTGATCGGCATGCAGGTGGGTGTTGATCACAACGTCGATATCCTCGGGAACCAGCCCGATCCGGCGCAGGCCCTCCAGCAGGTCGCCCTGTGGCCGTTCGAGGCGCCAAAGCTTGGCCGCCTTCGGCGACAATTTCGTGCCAAGCCCCGTATCAATGAGCACGATGGTGCCGCGAACGCGGACGACCAGCGAGTGCAGGCTCATCGGGATCAGATGCTCTTCATTCGGGGGCCAGTAGCGCTCGTAGAGCGCCTTGGGAACCAGCCCGAAGGCTCCGCCTGGATCAACCCACACCTGTCCATCAGAGACCAGATCGATCTCCAATGGCCCCACTTTCACGCCGCGGCCTCACTTACCCAAAAGGATTTCACCAGGTCTTGCTCCAAGTCACGCTTCTCCCGCGCCGTGAGGAAGGCGCCTTGCGCCGCGGTGAGAATCATGCCCTTGACGGTCTCCAGGGAGAGATCCAGATGCTCGATAGCTGCAGCGTACTCATCCGCCAGCGAGATCCCGAAGATACCCGGATCATCCGTGCCTAATGTCACCCGCAAGCCCGCCTGGATCATTTCAGGGAGCGGGTGCTCATCGGGACTGCCGATGACACCGGTGCAGAGATTGCTCGTCGGTGTCACCTCAAATACTGCATTGCGATCCAGTGCCAGCGCTACTGCCTTCGGATCTTCGAGGGCTCGGACGCCATGGCCAATCCGCTCCGCCTCGAGCACATCCAGGGCGTAGAACACCTCCTGCGGGCCAGACCACTCGCCCGCATGCACCGTGAGGTGAAGCCCGGCCTGCCTGGCACCCCGCAAGACGCCCGCGAAAGGCTCGGCCGGATGCTCGCTCTCATCGCCCGCCAGGTCTAACCCTACCACTCCGTGTCCCATCCGATCTACGGCCAGCGAAGCCACCTGCTCCGCTATCTCGACCGGTTCATGGCGATTGACGCCGGCCAGCAGGCGGACGTCGATGCCCAGCGGCCGCGCAGCCTCCATCACCGCTTCAAGCACCCAGTCCATGACCTCACCCATGGCGAATCCTCTCGCCTCGCTCAATGCGGCCGGCGTGAAACGCAACTCCAGGTAGCGTATGCCCTCCTTCGCCGCGTCCTCGACGGCCTCGCTTGCGACCCTTTGGATGATTTCGGGTGATAAGAAGAGGCTGCGAAGGGTTCGGAAGATTCCCAGAAATTGGTGGGGCGACCTGGGGTCGTTCGGCGATACTTTCAGCAACGCCTTGAGCCGTTCCGGGTCGGCGGGCAGATCCAGGCGCCCGGAGGCGATCTCGGCGATGGTCGAGATGCGCAGCGAGCCTTCGAGATGCCGATGCAACTCGACTTTGGGCAGCGCTTCAAGCGTCTTGTGAAGGTTCATCTCGGTCGGGACCCCCGGCCTTTGTCCTACCGCCATATACAAACAAGCCTCCTGGCCCGCTGAGCAGTCGTCATCGGTGGATGAACTCGCCCGAACGGCCTAGTTACTTCCGCCGGCGGCGCCGCTTGCGTTTCTTCCCGGAGCCACTCGGCTTGCCATCGCCCTTGGCCGCGGCAGCCTCAGAAGGCTGCGGCCTGGCAGGCGCCGCAGGGGCTGCGGCCTGCGGGCTGGAAAGCCGCAGGCGGAACATGCGTGAGACTACGCCGGCACGGATCGATGTCGACAGGCTTTCGAATAGATCGAATGCCCGGCTCTTATATTGCACGAGGGGATCGCGCTGGCCATAGGCTTCCAGCCCGATGGAGGTTCGCAGGGCTTCCATCTGCGTGAGGTAGTCCACCCAGAGCTGATCCGCCACCGACAGGAAGAGTTCACGATAGGCACGCGTGAGCAACCGCCCACCGAGTGCGGCGATCAGGCTCTCTTGCGCCGGCTCAGGCAAGCTCCCCAACGAGCCCGCCTCCGCAAATTCATCGAAGGCCTCCGGACCCAGGTTGCTCCGCAGGTATGCCTGCAAGGGCTCTTCGAGCTCACCCAGGCGGCTCCCCTGTAGGCGAGCGAACTCAGCCTCTCCGATGGCACGCTCAATCACGGCCTGGGCCCCTTCGAGATGAGCCAGGACTTCGGCGGCCAGCGCTTCCGGCTCCCGGCCCGCAATGAAGCCGGCGGCGTAGAAGGGGTACGTCAGCCGGGCCACAAGTACCGACCGGCGCTGGTGGGTCCGCTTATCGAAGAATGTCTGCTGGCCGTAACTCATCTGCACCAGCAGGCGGATCTTCAGCGCCTCGTCGATGCGCTCGGCTTTCCTGAGGGCGGCCTCCAGATCAGAGGCGACTTCCTGAAGTATGCGCTCGCTGCGTTGGCCCCAGATGCGCTCAAAGGCGCCCATGAGCTCTTCCTCGGCCTTGTCCCAATCCACGGCGCGAGCCAGTTTGGGCTCCAGGCCCAGCGACTCGCCGATCCGGCGTTCGATGGTCTGGATGAGCCCAATCCAGAGACGCAGGCCCATGCTGGCCTCGACCAAATCGGGGATTTGGCGAAGGAAGGCATAGGGGTCGCCCTGGATGCGGTTGAGCGTCTCCTGGTCGAGCTGGATCCTCAGCCCGGCCGACTGCTCCACAGCGGCGATGAGTTGCCGTGGGTCTACCTCTCCACCGCTCTCTTCCGCCTCCATGATGGCCGCCTCAACGGCCATCTCGGCCGTTTCCGAGCGCTGACGGATTTGATCGTCCAGCCGTTCCAAGGCACGCTCGAACTGCTCGTCGATGGCTTTCCGCAGGTGCGCCCGGTGGGCATCAAGCGATCCGCGTGCAATCCCGAGAAGGCCCTGCTTCAGCGCCTCGGCATCCTGGGCATCGCCGAGCTGGCTTGCAAGGACCGCCACCAGATAGGACGGGTAAGGTCGCGGTCCATCCAACCCCAGCGTAGGCTGAGTCTCCTCCAGCCAGGCGAGCAGCTTCCATGGCCCTTCGGGGTCACCGGTTGCCATCTGCACATGAGAATCAACTTCGGCCTGCAGCATGGCCCGGAGATCCTCGCGCAGATCCTCCTTCGCGAAGACTCGGTTGCGCTGGCTGTAGAAGATCTCACGCTGCTTGTTGAGGACATCGTCGTATTCCAGCAGATGCTTGCGGGTGTCGAAGTTGGCGCCTTCGACCCGCTGCTGGGCCTGCTCAATGGTGCGGTTTACGATGCCATGTGCGATCGGCACGGCATCGTCGATATTCAGCCTCTGCATCAAGTTCGAAACCTGAGAGCCGCCGAAAAGGCGCATCAACTCATCTTGCAGGGAGAGGAAAAACTGCGAGGATCCCGGATCGCCCTGGCGGGCGGCACGGCCGCGCAACTGGTTGTCGATTCGCCGCGCTTCATGGCGCTCGGAACCCAGGACATGCAGCCCGCCGACCTGGCGGACCTTGCGGCCCTCTTCCATAAACTTGCGCAGCGTTTCCACTTCGGCCCCGTAGATGCCGATAGCGTCCGCATCGGCCTTCTCGAGGGCTTCCAGGCGCTCCTCCAAACTGAGTGACTCGGGGTCCTCAATCCCGGTCCGGCGAAGCACGCGGTTCACGGCGGCCAGGATCTCTTCCGCGATCTCGCCGCCGAGTTTGATATCCACGCCACGCCCGGCCATGTTGGTGGCGATGGTCACAGCCCCCAGCGCGCCCGCTCCGGCGATGATGCGCGACTCCTCATCGTGCTTCTTGGCGTTCAGCACATTGTGGGGGATGCCACTCTGGAGCGTGCGCTCCAACGCCTCGCTGTACTCGTCTCCCAAATCCAGCAGGCGCAGAATCCGCTGTTTGCTCTCGTCGCGTGAAGGGTTCAGGGATATTCCCAACTCGCGCGCGAATTTGCGAAGCTCGGCAGGTTTGATCTCCTGCAATGGCCGGTGCAGAGGCTCCAAGGCCTCGACCCGCGTCCCATCATCCGGAATATCGTGGGCTTCGAGATAGGCATCCCGAATGATGAGGATATTCATCAAGGTTTGTAGAGCCTCCGCCCGAAGGCGCGTGGAGAGCCTCTCCGATAACTCGACGGAACTCGTGCCGACCAGCAGAGGCTGCCCGCGCAGATGGCGTCTCAGGATCTCCTGGGTGACGGCCCTGAGCTTGGCCTCCTCCGTGCGGTAGACAACGTCGGGGTAATCCTTCCGGCGCCAGAATACCGGTTTGCGCTCGGGATCGTCGACGCGGGCGTAGTAGTTGAACTTGTTGCCATCCTCCTGGTACTCGACCTCCACCAGGTCTGAATCGGGCTGCATGGCGATCCATTCCAGGTTGGTCGGCAGGGGGATGACATCAACGTGGTAGATCTTGTCGAACTCCTCCGCCTCGGTCACGGCTGTGCCCGTCATGCCTGCCAGCTTCTCATACATGCGGAAGTAGTTCTGCAGCGTGATGGTGGCGTAGGTGACGTTCTCCTGGCGGACCTTCACGCCTTCCTTGGCCTCGACCGCTTGATGCAAACCATCGGACCAGCGCCGGCCGGGCATGAGCCGCCCGGTGAACTCGTCCACGATGATCACCCGCCCACCCTGGACGACATAGTCCTTGTTGCGCTTGAAGAGATGTTCGGCTCTTAAGGCCTGTTCGAGGTGGCCCAGGAGGCGGGCCTGCTCTGGAGTGATATCCTCCGGGCGATCGGGGTCCCGCAAGGGCATGCCCAGGATCTGTTCGACATGGTCCTCTCCGATTTCGGTCAGAGCCACGGTGCGGTCGCGCTCGCTCACCTCATAGTCCTCAGGGTTGAGTTGGCGCACCACCTGGGCCATCTTTATATAGAGTTCCGGGTCTTCATGAGAAGGGCCTGAAATGATCAGGGGCGTGCGGGCCTCATCGATCAGAATGTTGTCGACCTCGTCCAGGATGACATAGTGATGCCCGCGCTGCACCCGGGCCTCCAGGCTGCGGGCCATGTTGTCGCGCAGGTAATCAAAGCCAAACTCATTGTTGGTTCCGTAGGTCACATCGGCGGCATAGGCCAGCGAGCGATCGACCAACTGCAGGTTATGGAGGTCCTCCTGGAGGGACTCGCGGGTCGGATCGTAGAGGAAGGCCTTGCGGCCGTGCTCGGTGCGGGCGGCTTCCTGCAGAATGCCCACGCTCAGCCCCAAGAAGTGGAAAATCGGCCCCATCCAGCGGGCATCGCGCCGGGCCAGGTAATCGTTGACGGTCACCAGATGGACGCCCTTGCCTTCCAGCGCGTTCAGGTAGATGGGCAGCGTGGCGACCAGCGTCTTGCCCTCGCCGGTCTTCATCTCGGCAATCTTGCCTTCGTGCAGGATGATCCCACCCACAAGCTGGACATCGAAGTGACGCAACCCAATGGTGCGCACGGAGGTTTCCCGCACCACGGCAAAGGCCTCGACCAGCAAATCATCCAGGCTCTCACCTTGGTGTAATCGCTGGCGGAATTCCTCGGTCTTGGCCTGCAAGGCCTCGTCGCTGAGCGCCCGCATGGCCGGCTCGAGCGCGTTGATGGCTTCCACGCGGTGGCTGTACTCTTCGAGCATGCGGCGCACCGGATCACCGCCGATGATCTTGGTCAATCGCTTTAACATAGGAATTCACCCTCTGTGGGCGGATTATAGCATAGCGGCATTCACCCTCTCGAAGCGCTTGACGCGCCTTCCTTGCAGGCTACAATAGCGCTGTGGGGCGGTGGCGGAATTGGCAGACGCCGGGGACTTAAAATCCTCTGAGGGTGACCTCGTGTGGGTTCGAATCCCACCCGCCCTACCTCCTTGGGTGCGCCGATCGGATGCCGGAAGCACCCTCAAGTGCCCATGCTCGCCATCCGGTTGCCAACCTTTCCCGCAGGCTCTATACTGCCCTTGGCGCTCCACAGAACCCCCTGCGCAATCGACGACGCACCCGCAAAGGGTCGACCGGCTCAGGGAGCGCCAACCGACATGGGAGGCGCCTATGCGTTTGCGAAAGCTGCTGCTCCTGGGATTCTTGCTGCTCACGCTGCCGGCATGCACGCTGCCCGGCGCGGCGTCGCCCACGCCCTTTACTTTCCCGACGCCCAATCTGACCCACACCGCCATCTTTGCCGCCACGCCCACCCACACGCCGCTGCCCCCCACCCTCCCGCCTCTTGAGATCCCGGACACCTCCACGCCCACGCCTGCCACACCGCCAGGCGAAACCCCAGCCAGCACACCCACCCTCACGCCGCTGCCGGTCTCAACTGACGTCCGTCCGCATGGCGCCCCTGTGCTCGCCAGCTACCTGAGCGCCCCTCCCACCCTGGACGGGGACCTATCGGATTGGGCCGGCAGCCCATACTTGGCCGACAAGGTCCTGGCCTATGCCTCGGGCGGCTGGACCGGGCCGAGCGACCTATCGGCCAGCTATTACGTCGGATGGGACACAGCTGCCCTCTACCTGGGCGTGCAGCGCACCGACGACACCTTCGTGCAGGTCTCCTCGGGACGGTACATGTATAAGGGAGATGACGTGGAGATTCAGCTCGATCTGGATCTGCCCGGCGATTATCACAGCACGAGTCTCAGCGCCGACGATTACCAGATCGGCCTTTCGCCCGGGAACTTCGGCTCGCTGGGAGAGGAGGCCTATCTGTGGTACCCGCGGTGGCTCGAGCAACGCCTTGGATCCGTGCAGGTGAGCGCCTTGAAGACGGCCTATGGGTACGATCTTGAAGCCCGCATCCCCTGGACGGTCTTCGGCATCACGCCTGTCGAGGGGCAGGCCTTCGGATTCGCCCTCTCGCTTTCCGACAACGACCTGAGCGGCCTTGCCACCTGGCAGTCGATGGTCTCAAGCGTCGAGACCCGCCGTCTGGCCGACCCCACCACGTGGGGCACGCTCATCCTGGAGGCGCCATCGGGGAAATAGCCATGTGCCCTCCCCACAGGGAACTCGACGGCCAGGGATGCATCGAACGCAGCCCCTCAAAGGCGCGGGGGTGAGGCGCACCCCCGCGACACGTTCCGATCCTCCAGCAAGGAAAGCCGTAACACGGGGGACGGCCGGGTGGCCATGATCATCGGATGCTAGGATGTCTTTTCTCATTCTGGGCTGCAGCATGCCAGGGAACCCCGGATGCCATCGGCGCCACTCCGCCGGCCGCAAAGCGATGGTGCCTCCATGCCTCCGGGGCCGGCGGCCCGCATTTCCCCGTGCCTGCCGGTATTCGTGATGATTTCCACCCGGGAATCCGCCAGCATCTGCGCTTCGGATCAGGCGGGCATGGCCGGATCAGGGTTAGGCCTTACCCTCAAGCGCGCCTGATGCCGTGGAGGCAGCAATCCGATCAGTCGATCGACGTCTATAGGTTTGATGAGAATCGCCAGCGGGCCGAGCCGCGCCGCCTCGTCGGCCAAATCCTCCGACGCGTATGCTGTCATGAACACCGCGGGGAGGTCGCATCGAACCGCTCGGAGTGCCTGATAGAGCTGAACGCCATTCATATGCGGCATCCGGATGTCGATCAGCGCGAAGTCGCAGGGATGACGCCGCGCCTCTTCCAATGCCTCCCGACCGGAATAGGCCACCCGGATTTTGAAGCCCTTCGCGATCAAGATGTCCCTGAGGGTTCGAACCATTCCATGATCATCGTCCACGATGAGGATGAGCGGCCGTGCCTGCCTTGATCTCGCGGGGCTCATCGTGGATTAGGTCTCAATAGAAACAGGCAGCCAGACGACGAAGGTGCTTCCCTTCCCCTCTTCGCTCTGCACTTCGATCCTGCCGCCATTGGCCTCCACCAGCTTCTGCGAGATCGCCAACCCAAGCCCTATGCCTCGCGGCTTGGTGGTGAAAAGCGGTTTGAAGATTTTCTGCAGGTTCTCGGGGGGGATGCCCGTGCCTGTATCCGACACCTGGATGCGGATAGTTTCCTGAGGCATGGGTTCATCGGCTGAGATCGTCAGATCGCCTCCCTCCGGCATCGATTCGCAAGCGTTGCGGATGAGGTTGCGAAGGACCTGGGCTATCTGCTGGCTGTCTACGAATGCAGGCGATAGGTCCGATTCGGTCCGGGTCGAAACGCGTATGTTCTCCCCCGGCGTGCTGCCCTCCAAGGCACTGTCGATCAAGTCGGAAACCCCAACCTGCGCTCGCTCCGGTTGCACCATGCGTCCGAACTCAAGCAGATCGGAGACGATCTTCGTCGCCGCCTTGGCCTCCGCTTCCATGATCTCAAGATGCTCTGAAAACGCCTCATCCGGGCTAGGCAGCTTCATCTTCAGGTAATAGGCAACATTTGTGATCACACCCAGCGGGTGGCGCAGCTCGTGCGCCACCGCGCCCGCCAGTTGCCCCAGGAGAGCTAGCCTCTCCTCGCGCAGAAGTTGCTCCTGCGCCTCGAGCAGCTCCCCGGTGCGCGCCTCGACCATATCTTCCAGGCGTTCGGCGTATTCCCTCAAGGCCGTCTCCGCCTGAACCCGTGCCGTAATATCCTCCGCTGCCCCATAAATGCGCAGCACGCGACCTTGCGCCTCGTCCCACATCGGATGCGCATGATCCCGCAACCAGCGGGACTCCCCGTCCTTGCGCACGATCTGATACTCGCTCACGTCATCCTGCCCGGATAGGAGGCGCTCTACGTGTTCAAGCGCCAAGGGTGCATGATCGGGGTGCACAAGGTCGATCCAGCCGCGCCGCCCGTTCGCTTCCTCCGGCGCATACCCCGTGATCCTCTCAAAGGCTCCGGTGACCCATTCGAGCGTCCACTCCCCATCCGCCTCGATCCGGAAGGAGTACGCATAATCCGAGATGAGCTCCGAAATCACTCGATAGCGCGCCTCGCTCTCCCGAAGAGCCTGTTCCTGCCGTTTCAGCTCTTGGAAGAGGCGTTCCTTCTCATCCACCAAGGTCTTGAAGCGCACCACCAACGGCTCGGTTGCTCCAATCACAAGGTCCACTTCGCCGCGGCGCAGGGCGTTGAGCGTGGCCTCGGCTCGCGCCAGCCGCTGCTTCAACTGCGCATAGGATTCCGTTTCGATTCCCATACCCGCCTACCCTTCCAACGGGCCTAATGCATCCAGGAGAATTCTTTCATCGTTCAGAGAGCCTACGATAGTCAGCGAGGACGAAGGCTTCTCGATGATCAAAGTGGGAACGACAACAACCCGGCGGGCTATGGCGGCTTCGTAATCTTCGAGAACATCCACAATGTGTATTTCGATCCTATCCGACTCGAGACGCGAGAGCACCGCCTTCGCTTTCGCCGAGTTCGGCTCGTCCCCCGCCACGAAAAGGTACACATGGATGGGCGGCGCCTCGGCAGGCGGGCCCGAACTATGCGATCCTGTTCGCTTGCTCATCGGTCTCGCTCCACTTCCCGCCCCCATCGTTGCTTTCGCTGCACAAACGCTTGCACGTCATCGGGCAACCTACGGCTGATTGAGCCCGCCGACCCCCGAAGGAGGTATTCCACCGGCATCTTCGGCGGTCCTCAACGGAAGGCAAGGCACGGCTCGAATGGAATGGAACTCGCCCGGTTTCAGCGCGTCGTGCCGGCGCGGGACCCCGCTAGCCCTGGCTCACGCCCATGATCTGGATGCCCTCATCCGTGATCATGTACTCCCGCTTCAAGTTCGAGTGTCCAGACCCGCGTGACTTCAGCACATGAAGCATCCGGTCGGTGCGGTCAGGACGGCTGAGATAGGAAAGGAGAATCACCGTGTCCACCATGGAGGAGATGCCATTGCCCGAGATGCCCGAGCTCTCTTCAGCAATGCCCAATTGATTGGTCAGAATGACCGTGCTTCCCCGCTCCTTGCAGATGTTGAGCAGCCTCATGAGGTATTCGAAGGCAGCCTGCATTCCGGCGATGCGTTCGCAGGCCGAAATGGCATCCACAACCACATGCTGTGGATCAAAGGCATTGAGCTCATTCAGGAAGTGCATCAGGTGTTCCTCGGACCCTTCGGCTTCGGGAAAACTGGCGATGAAGCTCAGCCGCCCCGCCTCGATGTGCGGCGCCAGATCCAAGCCCGCGCTGAGCAAGTTGCCTGTCAGGGCCGCCACAGATTCCTCGAAACTGATGTAAAGCACCTTCTCGCCGCGCTGGCAGGCAGCGTCCACGAAGGTGCTGGTCATGATCGTCTTGCCAGTGCCAGGAGGGCCAGCGATCAATATGCAGGTCGCCCGGCGGTAGCCCCCTCCCATAACGGCATCCAGCTCTTCGATGCCGGTGGTCATCCGCTCGCCCGGAGGCGCGTGCCGCAGCTCGACGGAGGTGATAGGGACGATTTGAATGCCGGCCGGGCTGATGATATATGGATATTCATTGTGTCCGAAAGCGGAGCCGCGGTACTTGACCACCCGAAAGCGGCGGGTCGTGATTTGATCGCGCACCCGGGCGTCCAATTCGATGACGCAATCGGCCATCGAGTCGAAGAAAGCCTCATAGGCGAGCGCCCTCTCGTAAGCCTGGGGCCGGATCGTCATGAGGGTCGTTATACCCGCCTCCGTGATCCAATGGTTCAGCGCGTGCATCTCGCTCCGCACGCGGTGCGGTGCATCGATCAGCCGCAGGAGCACATCCAGCGCGTCCAGCACCAGGCGCTGGGCGTTCATCTCCTTGCTCTTGCCCGCGATGGCGGCGAGCAGCCCTTTCAGGGAGAAATCACCGCTCAGAATGGTGTCGGGGCTGAGGCTTCCTTCCAGGAGAAAGAGCTGGCCGTTCTCCTCCAAGGCGGAAAGATCCCAGCCCAGTGTGGCAGCGTTCTCCCGCAATTGAGCCGCGGTCTCCTCTAAGCCCACGAAGATGCCCGGCTCGCCGGCCAGCGCGCCCCGGTAGAGGAACTCCATCCCGAAAATTGTCTTTCCGGCTCCGGGCCCACCTTTCAACACAATCATGCGGCCCCGGGGCAGTCCCCCATGCAGGATTTCATCCACCCCGGATATGTGAGTGGGGGCTTTCTCCAGTTGGATGGTCGTTGGCGACATAAGTTTCTCTCCCTACGGAATATATGGAGAAGGATACCATCCGCTTCAGGAAGAAGTAGAGGCGGCCGTCATTCCGGCCGTGCCAACCGCAGCTGAGCAGGTTTAGCGTCATTCTATAATGGGAACCTCTCGACAGCAACTTCGTTTCTTCGGATGGCGCCGCGCGATCGACTGCGCGTGGGCCGGACGCGACGCAGCGCCCTTGGAAATCTCCATCACACCGCATCCAAGCGGCTCCGCAGCACTGTGCAGGTTACCGCCGCTCTCTTGCCTCCCCTCATCCGGCCGGATTCCCCCATCGCGCGGGAAGTTAGATCCCCAGAACGACCTTTGCGATCGTGAAGTAGATGTACAGCCCGGTGGCATCCACCAGGGTGCTCATCACCGGGCCAGAGACCACGGTGGGGTCGATGCCGATGCGGTCCGCCACTATAGGCAGAATGGCACCCAGCATGTTGGCCCAGATCACGATGGCCATCAACGCCAACGCCACCGCCAAGGCAACATCCGGACCCGTTTCCCAGAGTATCGCACGACCGAACCCGATCGCGGCCATGCCTATTCCAAGTACGATTCCGACACCCAGCTCATGCCAAAGCGCCTTGAGTCCATCCTTGAAATCGATATCTCCAAGGGCGATGGCCCGGATGATGGTGCTCGTCGCTTGGGATCCAGAGTTCCCACCTGTCCCAATGAGCAAGGGCACGAAGATCGTCAACGAAATGACTGTGCGCAGTTCAGATTCAAAGATGCGCAATACCGTACCCGTCAAGCTTCCGGTGATGAAGAGCAGAAGCAGCCAGCCGATTCGCTTCATGGCGACAGAGAAGATGCTGCTCCGCAGGTAGGGCTCGCGCAGCGGCAGCGAACCGCCCAGGCGCTGGATGTCCTCGGTGGCCTCTTCGATCACGGCGTCCATCACGTCATCGAAAGTGATCACGCCCAGGATGGCTTTGCGGTCGTCGACCACCGGCAAGGCGACAAGGTCATAGCGGGCCATCAGTTCGGCGCACTCTTCCCGGTCGGTCCCGGCGGGCACGGCGATGACGTCCGTGTCCATGATCTCCTCGATGCGCTGCCCCGGGCGGGCCACCAGCAGTTGAGGCAAGTCTACGTAGCCAATGAGCTTGCCCTCGCGATCGACGACGAAAAGATTGTAGGCCGCCTCGGTATCCGGGTTCCATTCCCGCACGGCCTGGATGGCCTGGGCCACGGTCATGCGCCGGCGCAGCACCAAGAACTCGGAGGTCATCAGACCGCCGGCGCTCTCATCCGGGTAGAGCAACAGCGGTTTGACTTCCTCCGGATCTTCTAATTGCTCGAGGATTGCCTGAGCCTGTTCGGGCGGGAGATCGCCCAGCACGTCTGCCGCCTCATCCGGCTCCATCTCATCCAGGATTTGGATCGCGGCCTCGACGGGCAATTGGGCGATCAGCTCGGCTGCGTCCCGGTCTTCCAGCTCCTCGACGATATCGGCGGATTGGGCCGGGTCAAGGTAGGGGAATAGGGCCACGCGGTCTTCCTGCTCGAGATCAGAGACCACATCCGACTGATCAGCGGCGCGCAGATCTTCGAGCATCCGCACGGCATCGGCGATGCGCTCCTCTTCCAGCGCCGAGCGTACCTGGTCTATTACCGTATCGATGTCAAAGGGGATCATGATGCACCTCCGGGGCAAGGCGCTCCGGAGGCGCGTGGGGTGGCCCGCTCCGGAGGCCTAGCCTGGATCGACCAGATGTCGGTTGGTACTCGAGCCAGGTTGATCGTCCATAGTGCTGCCATTATAGCACCCGTTCCGTGCCAAGCGGAAATGACCCCGCGCTCGATGGCCCAAGGCGCCGGTGGTACAATCGGGGGCTGATCGAAACGGGAAAGCCGGGAGGCCTGTAGAAACATACTCCCGTCCCGGCCAAAGGAGGCGGGCGGCCAGCCCGCAACGGAGAGCCCGCATGGAAATCAATGCAGTGCGCGAAGCCAGCGCGCCGGGTGAGGTCACGCTCAGCCGCGACCTGGATCTCTTCACCGTGACCATGATCGGCGTCGGCGGGATGATCGGCGCCGGGATCTTCGTCCTCACCGGTATCGCCGCCGGCGTGGCGGGGCCGGCGGTCGTGCTCGCTTTTCTGCTCAATGGCATCGTGACCACCTTCACCGCCGCCTCCTACGCCGAACTCGGCTCGACCTTCCCCAAAGCTGGCGGCGGCTATGTGTGGGTAAGGGAGGGACTGGGCGGGGACCAAGGATTTCTTGCCGGCTGGATGGGCTGGTTCGCCTATATCTCTGCCGGCGGGTTATATGGGCTGGCGTTTGGCCGCTTCGCCAGCGAATTGTGGCTCCTCACGGGGCTACCCACCTTCGGGCTCGACGTGCCGCGCATGACGCTCACCTTCATGTCGCTGATCATCATCGCCATGTCGGCGCTCAATTACCGCGGCGCCTCCGAGACCGGCAAGGTCGGCAACCTGGTCACACTCACCAAGGTCATCATCCTGGGGGTCTTTGTGCTCTTCGGCGCCGCAGTGATGCTCCGGACGCAGGGATGGCAGGTGCGTTTTACCGAAGGATTCCTGCCGAACGGCATCGCGGGCGTGCTCACCGCCATGGGGCTCACCTTCGTGGCGTTCGAGGGCTACGAGATCATCGCTCAATCCGGCGAGGAGGTCATCAACCCCAGACGGAATATCCCTCGCGCCATCTTTCTCTCGATCTTCATCGCGGTCGTGATCTATATCCTCGTGGCAACGGTGGCCATCGGCTCCATCCAGCCACCGGAAGGCCTGAGGGCCCACGAGTACCTGGGGCTCAAGAAAGAGGTGGCCGTGGTCGAGGTCGCCCAGCAGATTTTCCCCTGGGGGATCGGCGGTCTGCTGTTGCTGTTCAGCGGGTTGGTCTCGACCGTCTCGGCGCTCAACGCCACCACCTATTCCGCCTCCAGAGTGTCCTTCGCCATGGGGCGAGAGCATAACCTGCCTACCTTCTTCTCCCGCATCCACCCCCTGCGGCACACACCCCACTGGGCCGTAATCACCTCGGGCGGCATTATGCTGCTCATGGGCTGGACATTGCCTATCGAGGATGTGGCCTCTTCGGCCAGCATCATGTTTCTCCTGCTATTCGTTCAGGTGAACATCGCTGTGATGACGCTGCGTCGCAAGATGCCTCACATCGAACGAGGATTCCGCATACCCTGGTTCCCCCTCCTCCCTCTGGTGGGGCTCCTGACACAAGCTGTCCTGGCCGTGTTCCTGTTTCGCTACAGCCCCCTTGCCTGGTATTTCGCCATCGGCTGGATTGTCATCGGCTTGCTGGCCTATTACACCTACTTCTCGAAGAAGGAAGCCTTGGAAAAGCCCAAGGAGATCCTGCTTGAGGAGGTGCTGGTGAGCACAGACTATTCTGTGCTCGTGCCGGTTGCCACCCAGGAACAAGCTCGCATTTTGGGGAGAATCGGGGCGATCCTGGCCAAGGCCAACCGCGGCGAGGTGCTGGCCCTGCACGTCGTGCGCGTCCCGCCCCAGCTCACCCTCGGCGAAGGGAGGTTGCTGCTCAAGGAGGGCCGTCCACTCCTGGAGACGGTGATCCAAGAAGCCAAGAAGCTGAGTGCGCCCGTGCATACGATGATCCGGCTGGGGCGAGACGTGCCGGAGGCTATACGCAAGACCAGCTTGGAAAACGCCTCCGATTTGATCTTGTTGGGATGGCCGGGCTACACCCGCACCTCAGGCCGCACCTATGGCTCGGTGATCGATCCGATCGTCGATAACCCACCGGTCGACATCGCGGTGGTCCGCTACCGGCGCCGCCGGCCGGTGCGCAAAGTGCTCGTACCCGTGGCCGGAGGCCCAAACAGCCGGCGGGCGGTCAAAATGGCGGTCACGATGGCCGCGGCCGAGGAGGATGGCCCCGCCAGCGTGACCCTGCTGTACGTCGTGCCGCACGCAGCAGGTACGGCGGCGCGCGTGCGGGGTAAACAAGTCTTCCGTTACATCCAAGAGGGCATATCGTACGAGCACATGGAGAGCCGCATCGTGGAGGGCGAGAACCTGATTGAGACCATCGTGTCGGAGGCCAAGGATTACGACCTGGTCGTTGTGGGCGCCACCGAGGAGCCGCTCTTCCGCAACCTCCTGCTCGGGAATGTGGCCGAGCAGATCGCCCGGCGGGTGGATGTCACCGCCATCGTCGTGAAGAGGCGCAGCAGCCGCCTGCATTCATTCCTGCGTGAGACTGTGCTCGAACCGAGCACCGAGCAGGAGATGATGGAGGAGGCCCCGGAAGCCACCTAGCCGCAGACCCTTGGAGCCCCGAGGCTTCGCTCCGATCCCGGGCGCCAGCCCGGGCCATTCAAATCTATTCCCTGAGTCACGGGCAGCGTGGGAGTCCGCTGCTTTCAAAGAAGCCGGCCGGGCTCCCGCTCAGAAGAGCACCGAAGCCAACTCCTCCCGGTATTGTCGGGTGAGCGTATCCTCATCCCCCAGGATGGAGAAGATCGCCAGAAGAATCTTGCGAGGCAGGCCATCCCGATAGCGCTTATCCTGCCGCAGAATGTCCAGAAGCCCGTCCATCGCCGCCGGGAGGTTTCCCCGCACGATAAGCCGGCCCGCCTGATAGAGTTCGGCCGCGAGGGGGTCTTGCTCGTCGTAGCCGGGACCGTTGTTCTCAACCGCGGCCAGCAGCTCCGCCAGCGGTCTAAGTTGCTCTGCGATTGCCCACTCACTTCCCGGCGGAAAGTCCTCCAGAAGCGCCAAAGCCTCGCCACCGCGGCCCTGCATGAGCAGACTCTTCATAAGCCCCAGTGCGGCGACGGCATTTCTCTCATCCTCCGCCAGCGCCTCGCGGAAGGCCTCCTCGGCCTCCTTCCAATGGTGGGTAACCAGCAGACTGTTGGCGGCTTGCGCCGCCTGCTCCGCCGGGCTGGGTACCAAGCGCTGGATGAAGCGCCGCACAACCGGCTCGGGTTGCGAGCCGACGAATTCCGCCTCGACCTTGCCTTGCTTGAAGGCCTTCACGGCGGGGATGCCCTGCACGCCAAAGCGCATGGCCAGGCCAGGGTTCTGGTCTACATTGATCTTTGCCAGGATAAAGCGCCCGCCGCCTTCGATCGCCAGGCGCTCGAGGATCGGGCCCAGGACCTTGCATGGCCCACACCACTCCGCCCAGAAGTCCACCACAACCGGCACTTCATGCGAGCGGAGCAAGACTTCTTGCTCAAAATTGGCTTCGTTCACATCAAGCATGAAAGGATTCATACCCACACCTTTTGGTTTCTGTATTTTCGCGCAGCCATTTTACTGTGCGTGTATTAAAGCTATGTTGGCAAACTGGGCACAATCGCAAGGATGTGCTCCCTACTCCCCCTCGCCGCCTTCATCTGCCCTGGCAGGCTGTTCCACTCGCAGCACATTGCCATGAACATCCACGACCACCCGGAATCCCACCATGCCCAAATAGGCACGCACTTCTTCGGGCAGGCCCATCTGCAGCAGGGCCTCGAACTGAGCCTCGATATTCTTCAAGGAGGCCTCGATGGCCGCCTTGGTGAAGATATCTTCCTGGCCCAGCATCTTCATCGTGCTCAGGCTGATGGCCTCTTCATGCCCCTCCATCATCCTCCGCATGTGCTCCAAGACCTGGCGATCGACCTGCTCGCTCTCGATATGACGCATGAAGCCGTCATCATCAACCACGTAGAAAGCCTCGCCTCCCACCCGGCGCACTTCCACCGGTCGGTCGAATTCATCCACCACCAAACCCTCGAAAAGCGCATGCTGAGACATAGTCATCACCTTAGCGGCATCTCCGTACCCAAATCCATCCTATCAGAAGATCATCCAGGCATGCCAGGAGGACCCACCCAGACGAGGGAGCGGATCAGGGATGGACGTTTACGAGCGTGCCGACCGAAGCGAAGTGGAAGAGCCACTCGGCATCGGGCGTATAGAGGTTCACGCAACCATGACTCATGGGGGTCCCAAAGTTGCTATGCCAATAGGTCCCATGCAAGGCATAGCCCCGATAGAAGTACATCGTGTAAGGCACGTCGGGCAGGTAATAGCCGGGGCCGGACATATCTGAGGCCACAAGCTTCACATAGATGCGGTACTGGCCCAAGAGCGTCGGATAGGCCGCCGTCCCGGTCGACACAAGGAAGTTGCGCACAGCCTGCTCGCCTTCGTAAGCCGTGACCTTCTGCTCACTGATATCGATATCGATCCAGCGTCCCTCGGCAATGATTTCCTGGCGGGAAAGATTGAAAGACGTCAGGTAGGAAACCTTTGGAGTAGGCGTGGCTGTGGGCGTCGCGGTCGGCGTGGGCGTCGGAGTGATGGTGGGCGTGGCCGTCGGCGTCGCGGTCGGCGTGGGCGTATGGGTCGGCGTAGGCGTGTACGTGGCTTTCTGAAGCGGATTGGAGACCGCCTGGGGCGGCCTTGCCGCGGCCGGGATGCCGCCAAGCCAAAGGCCAAACCCCATGGCCACGGCCATCCCCGTGGCCAGTGCCCTTCCGGGAAGCACGCGATGCTCTGCCAGAAGATCCATAGAGATCAGAGCCGGGAAGAGATGGGCGGGGATCCGGGCCCGCCGGAGCTCTGCGGCCCTGGAGCGCGGCGGCAGCCGGCGGATGAACCAGCGAATGGCCTTGCGGGCTGCCTGGCTCTTGGGATTGATCTCCAGCGCCCGGGCTGCATAGGCCAGGCCTGGCCTTGGATCGGATGCGGCCGCCAGCAGCAGCCAGGCCCGCTCCGAAGCAGGCTGAAGCCGGGCGGCCAGGCGCGCATGCCGCCGTGCCCCTGCCCTATCTCCGCGTCTGAGTGCTGCTTCCGCGGCCCTCAGCGCCTCTGCGAAGGGGGCTTGCCCGGTGCCCGCGCTCACGGAGTGGACTCCCAGGGCAAGGAGGCCGGCTCGTTATTCACGTAGCAGAGCACGCCATCCGCAATCCCGCGTGCGGCCTTCTCGGGTTGGGAAGTCAGAAAATCGCGATCGAGGTAAAGGAAGCCAGTTTCTATAATGACAGCCGGGGTTTGGCTGTGGATCTCACGAAAGGTGTGATATTCGGTCATATCGCGGGTGATGCTGCCGGCGTGAAATGTCAGACCCGTTGCCCGGCCGTAGCGGTCGATCATACAATCGACAAGACGCTGAGACTTGTCCGGGACGGCCGATTCAAGCGCGCTGGTGACCTTATAGCCTGTCGCCGAATCGTTGATCGGCAGGCATGAATCGGCATGCACCGAGACCAATGCCACCGCCCGGTATTCAAACAGGCGCGGGTCAAACTCGTCGAATACGTCTACCTCCAGGCCAGCTGCGCGTAGCGCCTGCGCCGCGCGCAACCCGATGGCCTCGTTCACCTCGAGCTCGGTGAGCCCATCCGGGCATTGCGCCCCGGGATCCTCCGCACCCGTGTCTGGATTCGGCCCGCGATGGCCTATGACGATTCCGACTCTCAGGGGCGCCACTTCGGAGGGGACGGCTCCTCCCGCTGCAGGGGTTGGCCGAGCACCTTCGAAGGCAGCCGCAAGCTGGCCAGCAAGCTCGCCAGGGCTCAGGCCCGCGGGTGTCCATGCGGTGAAAAGCGTGGCCAGGATGGCTGCTGTCATGAGAGTCACACCCAGATGACGCATGATCTGACCTGCGAGCGAACCCTCTGATATGCTCGACTTCCGCTTCATGGGGCGGCTTCTCATCCCCCGCTGCACTCTCTGGCGGCTGAGGGCCATTATAGCAGGGCTTGCACCTCCATCACCATGTGACCCCGGTCCTTGGACTTTCGGCGGGGGGTTGACATTCCCACCCCGATTTGTATAATTTGGATCATGAAATTCATACTTATTGGTCCTTGGGCTGGTTCACTCTCCTGCTCCTGTCCGAGGCGGGGGCGCTAGTCACCTCGTCTCGGTCTTCTAAACATCCAATCCCAGTCAAACAGACAAGTCCGTGACACGCTCCCGCACCGCAAAGCGCCGAGGCGCGTGTGATTCATTGGACCGTCTGTTGTTGTTTAAGACATGAAGGGAGCGGATGATGACCGACACCCAACTCGACAGAAACATAGCCGCCACAAGATGGCTCCGGGCAGGTTCTACGCTCGATTCACTCGTGGGGGGGACACCCCTGATTCGCTTCCCACGCCTCGCCGCCGGGCTTTCACGAGACGTGAACATCTACGGAAAGGCCGAGTGCTACAACCCCGGCGGATCGGTTAAGGACCGTCCTGCTGCTGCGATTCTGCAGAGGGCGCTTGCCGAAGGCCTCCTGGAGGAAGGGCGAGTGTTCCTCGATTCCACCTCCGGCAATATGGGAATCGCCTACGCCACGCTGGGCGCAGCCCTGGGCGTTCGGATCCACTTGGCGATCCCCGCCAACGCCAGTCCTGAGCGCCTGCAAATCCTGCGGGCGCTGGGCGCCGAATTGACGCTCACCGACCCGCTGGAGGGCACCGATGGCGCGAGGGAAGTCGCGGCAGAGCTGGCCAGGCGGGAACCGGCGCGTTTCTACTACGCGGACCAGTACAGCAACCCCGCCAATTGGCGGGCGCATTACGAGGGCACGGGGCCCGAGGTCGTGGAGCAAACGCAGGGCATGATCACGCACTTCGTGGCCGGCATGGGCACGACAGGTACGATCACAGGCGTTGGACGCTACCTGCGCCAGCTTGTGCCTGCCGCGCGGGTGATTGCCGTTCAGCCAGATGGGCCCCTTCATGGGCTCGAAGGGCTGAAGCACCTGGCGACCAGCCCGGTGCCCGAAATCTACGACCCCGCCGTTGTCGATGAGGTTGTCACCGTCCCGACCGAGGCGGCCCACGAGATGCTGCGCCAGGTCGCCCGGCTCGAGGGTGTGCTGCTTGGTGTCTCCGCCGGCGCGGCTCTGGTCGCGACCCTACAGATCGCCCGGAATTTGGACCAGGGAACGGTAGTCACGGTCCTGCCCGATTCGGGCATGAAATATCTCTCCCAGCCGTTCTGGAGTCGGCCATGACGCTTGTGATCCCGGCTCACCTGCTGGAAGCCATCCAAGCACAGGGTAAAGGCGCCTACCCTGAAGAGGGCGCTGGCTTCATCTTGGGCAGCACCCATGGACACACCCGCACCGCCAGCGCCATCCTCCCGCAGGCCAACCTCTTCGAGGTCTCCGAGCGGCGCCGCAGGTATCGCATCAGCCCTCAAGATATGCTGCGCGCCGAGCGAGAAGCCGATGCCATGGGGCTGGAGATCATCGGCATCTTCCACTCCCATCCCGACCACCCGGCGGAGCCGTCCGCCTATGATCTGGAGTATTCTCTGCCCTGGTTCTTCTACCTCATCACAAGCGTGCGTGAGGGCCATGCCGGAGAGAGCCGAGTATGGCTGATGCTAGAAGATCGCTCCGGGTTCACCGAGATTGCACTTCGAACGCAAACAGCAACCCAATCCAAGGAGGCTTGATGAATCTTTTGCGTATCCCCACGCCTTTACGGCCCTATACGAAGGGCCAGAAGCAGATCCCGGTCGAGGGACGTACAGTTGAGGAAGCCTTGCAAAGCCTTGCGCGCGAGTTCCCGGCTATCGAACCGCATCTGTTTGATGAGACAGGCGCGCTCAGGTCCTATGTCAATGTCTTCCTCAACGATGAAGACGTCCGGACTCTGCAGGGCCCGGCGACCCCGATCGGAGAGGAGGACCGGATCATGATCCTCCCCAGCATCGCTGGGGGGTGTCCATGAGCGCTGACCGCCAATCGCTTGAGCGGGTTGATCACGCCGCGCTGCGCACCAACCAAGCCGTGATCATCGGCCTATCGTTCAGCGTGCCTGCCACGTTCTTGAGCGATTCTCGCGGGCGGCCACACATCAAGCTGCTGCAAACTGGCGAGAAGCCGCCCAAGAAACCGCTGCCCGGCCCCGTGGTTCTGGAGACCTTGGAGTAGAATCGAGCCGAAGCGAGAGCTGCTCCGAAGGGATGCCCATGAGTACGAAGAGTGTCGCCCAACGCAAGAAAACCAAGCAGCTCAGCCATGAGGAGATCCTGCGGTACTCCCGCCATCTGCTGATGCCCGAAGTCGGCCTGCAGGGCCAGGAGCGCCTGAAGGCCTCTTCCGTCCTTATTATCGGCACCGGCGGGCTGGGCTCACCGATTTCTATGTACTTGGCTGCGGCCGGCGTGGGAACCATCGGCCTTGTGGATTATGACGTGGTCGATTTCACCAATCTCCAACGTCAGATCGTCCACGGCACTTCGCGCCTGGGTGACCGCAAGGTCGAGTCGGCACGCGACCGTCTGAGGGATATCAACCCGGATATCGAGGTCGTCACCTACGACGAACCCTTCACATCCGAAAATGCTCTGCGAATTGCCGGGCCCTACGACCTCATCATCGACGCGACCGACAATTTCCCCACTCGTTACCTCGTGAACGACATTTGCGTCTTTACCGGAAAGCCCGATGTGTATGGGTCCATCTTCCGATTCGAGGGGCAGATGAGCGTCTTCTGGGCCGAGCATGGCCCTTGCTACCGCTGCCTCTTTCCCGAGCCCCCTCCCCCAGGCCTGGTTCCCTCCTGCGCCGAAGGCGGGGTCTTTGGCGTGTTGCCCGGGACCATCGGGACGCTCCAGGCAACGGAAGCGCTCAAGCTCCTGCTCGGCATCGGCGAACCCCTCATCGGCACGCTCCTACTCTTTGATGCGCTCGAAATGAGCTTCGAGACGGTTCGCCTGAAGAAGAACCCCAACTGCAAGATCTGCTCCGAGAACCCGGAGATTACCGAGCCCATCGATTATGAGGCCTTCTGCGGTGTGCCCGCGTTTGATCATGAGGAAGGCCGGCTGCCCTCCGAATGGGAGATTGAGCCACAGGAATTGGCCCAACGCCTGACGAGTGGGCAGAGGCTGCGTCTCATCGATGTTCGCGAGCCCCATGAGCTGGAGATCTCCGCCTTGCCCGGAGCCGAAAACATCCCTCTCGGTGAGCTCGCAGCGCATCTCCATGAACTCAACAGCGCCGAGGAGATGGTCGTGCTATGCAAATCGGGCACGCGCTCGGCGCGGGCGCTAGAGCTGCTCGCTGGAGCGGGCTTCCGCAAGGTCAAGAATCTGCGCGGCGGCATCAATGCCTGGGCTCAGCGCGTGGATCCAGCTCTGCCTGTGTATTAGCGGCGCCACCCTCTTTCGAACCGACCGGTAGACGCCCACCGCGGGCAGGCGATCGGGATCCGGCGCATTATGTGGCCGTGCGTTTCTGGTCTTGACAGGGCTAAGGCAATTTTCTATACTCTCGCAAATTCCATACACAAAGGCTTTGAAGGGGAGAAGTAGGCGCCAAAGCGGCGGTCCAGAGAGCGGGGGCAGGTGGGAGCCCCGTCCGAGCGCAGGCGCAGAATGGGCCCCGGAGCCGCAGGGCGAAAGGCGCAGGCCGAGTAGTCCTCGCCGGAGATGCCACCGTTATCAGGGCAAGGGGCATCGCGGTTTGACCGCCGTGCCCTTGAATGAGTGAGGCTGGCCATCTGACCCCCGTTCGCATCACCGACGGGGGTTTCGCACACCAGCCTAAGCGGGGTGGCACCGCGGGATTCGACGCCCGTCCTCGTATGAGGGCGGGCGCTTTGTATTAAGGTCCCGTCCCCGCCACAGGCCCGGCGCGGGGCTGATCCTAGGCCCCGCCTATCAACCCAAGGAGGTGTCCAATGAGCAGCCGCACCAAATTTACTCTCGAGGAAGGCGACATCCCCAACGCCTGGTACAACATCAACCCGGATATGCCGGTCTCGCCTGGCCCTGTCCTTCACCCCGTGACCAAGGAGCCAGTCACACCCGAGTTCTTGGCCCAGCTCTTCCCCATGCGCTTCATTCAGGAAGCTGTGAGCATGGAGAGGGAAGTCGAAATTCCGGAGCCAGTCCGGGAGGTCTATCGACTCTGGCGCCCGACCCCGCTCTTTCGGGCCCGTCGTCTCGAGCAGGCCCTGGACACACCCGCGCATATCTACTACAAGTACGAAGGCGTCTCCCCGGTTGGTTCGCACAAGCCCAACACGGCCGTCCCACAGGCCTACTACGCTCGCGAAGAAGGTGTGGAGGGTTTCACAACCGAGACCGGTGCGGGCCAATGGGGCTCTGCGCTGGCATTCGCCTGCCGCCTGTTTGACATTCGCTGCGAGGTTTATATGGTGGGTATCTCCTACCGCCAGAAGCCCTACCGGCGCATCCTGATGGAGACCTACGGCGCCAGCGTGACACCCAGCCCTTCCAAGCGCACGGCCTTTGGCCGAACAATCCTCGCCGAGGACCCTGAAAGTCTTGGCTCATTGGGAATCGCCATATCAGAAGCCGTCGAGCACGCGGTGCAGTCCGGAGGCCGATGGAAATACTCCCTGGGGTCCGTGCTCGGTCCCGTCCTCATGCATCAGACGGTGATTGGTCTGGAAACCATCAAGCAGATGGAACTCGCCGGTGAAGGCCCGGACGTGCTGATTGGCTGTGTGGGCGGCGGAAGCAATTTTTCCGGGTTTGCCTTTCCCTTTCTGCGCGACAAGATCGCTCGGGGAGACGGGCCACGCTTCATCGCCGTAGAGCCCACTGCGTGCCCAACCCTCACCCGCGGACGCTATGCTTTCGACTACGGTGACTCTGCCCGGATGGCTCCCATCATGAAGATGCACACCCTGGGGCACTCCTTCGTGCCGCCCGGCATCCATGCTGGAGGGCTCCGCTATCACGGGATGGCACCCCACATCTGTGCTCTGGTCCAGCATGGCTTGATCGAGGCGGTTGCCGTGCATCAGGTGGCAACCTTCGAGGCCGCGGTGACCTTCGCTCGCACGGAGGGAATCCTCCCCGCGCCGGAATCCGCCCATGCGGTCCGTGTTGCCATCGATGAGGCCTTGCGGTGCAAGCAGGAGGGCAGCAAGCGCGTGATCGCCTTCAATCTCTCCGGGCACGGCCACTTTGACCTGGGCGCCTATGAAGCCTACCTGGCTGGCCGGCTGGCAGACTACGAGTACCCCGCCGAAGAAATCGAGAAGGCCATGGCAGACCTCCCGCAATTGGAATAGGTCAAGTTCGCAAAACCAATACGAGGCGGCCCTGAGGTCCGGGGCCGCCTCGTGACCCGCAAAGAGATCTACCCGTCCGCAGCCCTATGGGGTAGCATAGCCTGCGCAGGAGATTCCAAAAGCCAGAGAGCATGTTCATGCACCGTCATGGGGTCAGCGCAAGACACCAGCCTATGCTTACGGCCGTCCGAGGCCTGATCCCCACCGCGGGCTGCATTGGCGTGCTGGCCATACTCTTCGCTTCTTGCACCTCGCAGCCAGCCTCAGCACCCCCCACCGACACTGCCCAGCCTTCTCCCTCGCCATCGCAAACCGCCACGCCCACGCAGCCCTCCCCGCTGCAGATTTCCGACCTCACTTGGCGGGTCGACAAGCAGTCCGGCACCCTGAAAGTCCTCGGCCTCGTGACAAACCATGCCACACAGGCGCTCGGCGATATCACACTTTCGGTCTCTCTGCGCGATGATGATGGTGGCCTCATGGCCGAAGTACATACCGGGGCAGCGCGGTCGATCCTGTCCCCCGGAGAGCAGAGCTACTTCCTGGCACTCTTCCCCGCGGCACGGGTCCCCGCGCAAGTGCAGGCACTGCCTGCCTCGTTCTCCGAACCGCCCTCCGGGCCGCCTCGCGCCGAAGTGAAGACGCAAAGGCTCGCCGGGCAGCGCAATGGCTCAGCAACGATCCTTGGCTGGCTTGAGAATACGGAGACAGACCCAATCCAGGTGTCTGGCCTCACGGCGTTCCTGACCGACTCTAGGGGAAGACCTTTGGATGCTGCCGAGGACTGGCTTGCTCAGTCCGTACTACCACCGGGTGGCGCCACCCCCTTCCGGATTCATCTCCCAGAGGCTTGGGATCCCGGCCAGATCATCATCGAAGCTGATTTGGAATTCTCCGAGGACGCGGCGGGGCCGATTGATGTTTATATCGATGTCGTTGGCCCTCGAGCCTCCCAGCAAGGTCTGCCCTTCTATCTGGTCACCCTTTCGAGCCAGAGCCAGCAACCCTGGTGGGTTCGAGGCCTGCTGCTCATCGAACGCGGGACGGAGCCTCTCGCGTTACTCCCGATTCGGCCACCCGTTCCGCTTATGGCGTCGAATACTTGGTCCTATGCCGTCGAACCCGCGCTGGCGCTCCCCCTGATGGAAGCACCTCCGGCGGATTGGATGCCTGAGATCCGGATGCGGGCTTTGCCCGATCCCTTTGAGTCCCGCCCGGCGGTGCAGGCCGCCGTGCAAGTCCCAGTGGCCATCACCGGCTATGAGCTCATTGGAAGGACTCTCTACTTGCGCGGGATGCTTGAAAACAGAGCCGAGACTGCGTTGAAGGCTCCAACCGTATGGGTCCATGTCATCGCCACCGACGGGCGCCTGCTCACTGCGGGATTCACCCAGCCCGCCGAGTCGGTGGCGGGCGGGGATGCCGCCGCCTTCCGTCTCGCGCTCCCGGTGCCACTGGGATTTGATCCTGCGGCTGCCGAGTATGATGTCCAGGCATACGCCCTTCGTCCCTGATGATTACTGTAGCCGCTCCGACCCAGCTCATGCCGTCACCCCCTATGGGCTGAGTCTATATTTGGACCTCCGCGGTGCGATTTTTCGATATAATGCCTTTGCCCCGGCCTTTCGGGGCCTTTACTTGGCGTCGCCTTGGATGAAGAATGGTGTATTCTCTTGACAGGGGAGACGGCTGTTGGACGTGAGGTTCCTAAATGGACACCCAAACGCAACTCGAACTCTATAAGGAAATGGTCCTTATGCGCCGGCTCGAAGAGCGGGCAGCGAAGCTGTACCAGGAAGGCAAGATCGGGGGATTCTTGCATCTGTACATCGGCCAGGAGGCCGTCGCCAGTGGTATCCTCGCCGCGCGGCAGCCGCAAGATCGTGCGATCACCGCCTACCGCGACCACGGCGTGGCGATCGCTTGTGGAGTTGAGCCGGTGCGGGTCATGGCCGAGCTTCTCGGCAAGCGCGATGGCACCTCGCGTGGCTTCGGTGGCTCCATGCATATGGCCGATGTCGAGCGCAACTTCTGGGGAGGGCACGCGATCGTCGGCTCTCACTTGCCCATCGCAGCAGGCATGGCCCTGGCCGACCAATACCGGGGGCAGGATGCCGTGACCATCTGCTTCTTCGGCGACGGCGCCACCAACATCGGCTACTTTCACGAAGCCTTGAACTTGGCTGCTGTATGGGACCTCCCGGTTCTGTGGATATGCGAGAACAACCAATACGGCATGGGCACTTCCGTGGGACGCGCCTCGGCCATAGAGGAGATCCACCACAAGGCCGAGGCCTACAACACCCCTCACGCCCGTGTGGACGGGATGGATATCCGCATGGTCTATGAGGCTGCCCAGGAGGCGCTTGCCCATGCGCGTGAGAAAGGGCCGTTCTTCCTCGAGGCCGTGACCTATCGATTTGAGGGACACTCGGTGGGAGATCCCGAGCGCTACCGTACGAAGGAAGAGATCGGGCGCTGGGAGGAGAACGACCCCATTGGCATCTACCGCCGCCACCTGCTCAACGACGGCGCAGCCGACGAGGCCCTGCTGGACCAGCTTGAGGAACAGGTCGATCTCGAATTGCAGGAGGCGGTCAGCCAGGCTGAGGCCGGCCCTGAGCCTGCATGGGAAGACTTTGTGGGCACGATCTACGCTGATGGCTACAGGGATGAATCATGGCAGTTATAAGCATGCGCGAAGCCATCTCCCAGGCGCTCTGGGAGGAGATGGAGCGAGATGAGAACGTCTTCATCCTGGGGGAGGAAGTTGGCATCTGGGGCGGAACCTATGCGGTGACCCGCGGGTTCTACGACCATTTTGGGGAGAAGCGGGTCCGCGATACCCCCATCGCCGAAAGCGCTATCGTCGGCGCAGCCAATGGCGCCGCCATGGCGGGGCTGCGGCCGGTCGCAGAACTGATGACGATCAACTTCGCCTTCTCCGCCATGGATCAGATTGTGAATCAGGCCGCCAAGCTGCGCACGATGTTTGGCGGCCAATTCAACCTCCCGCTGGTCATTCGTGCCGTGAGTGGTGGCGGGCGCCAGTTGGGAGCCACGCACTCCCAGACACCGGACGTAATCTTCGCCCATTTTCCTGGGCTGCTCGTCGTCGCTCCAGGGACTCCCCATGATGCCAAGGGGCTGCTAAAAAGCGCCATTCGCGGCAATGACCCGGTGCTGTTCATCGAAAACGCCACCCTTTACCCCATGCGAGGCGAGGTTCCTGAGGAGGAATATCTTGAGCCCATAGGGGTCTCCAAGATCCAGCGTCCTGGACAGGATGTGACCCTCGTCGCCTACTCCAAGACGGTGCCGCTTTCCCTTCAGGCTGCGGAGGCTCTTGCCAAGGAGGGCGTGGATGCCGAAGTGATTGATCTTCGGACGCTGCGGCCATTGGATATGGGGCCGGTGGTCGAATCCTTCCGCAAGACCAACCGCGCCGTCATCACCGAGGAGGGCTGGCGCTCATACGGTGTGGGCTCGGAGGTCACAGCCCGGCTTTATGAGCAGGCGTTCGACTTCGTGGACGCTCCCATCCACCGGGTGGCGCAGCGAGAAGTCCCGCTCCCCTACAACAGGACACTGGAGCAGATGGCGTTGCCGCAAGTCGGGGATATCATCCAGGCTGTGAGAGAGGTGCTCTAATGGCTGAGGTCGTGAAGATGCCCAAGCTCGGCTTCGATATGGCCGAGGGCAAGCTCATCCGCTGGCTAGTCGCCGAAAGTGAGACCATCCAGAAAGGTCAGGTCCTGGCCGAAATCGAGACCGATAAGGCCACGGTGGAGGTGGAGGCTCCGGCGGGCGGTCGGGTGCATAAGCACCTAGTCGCCGAAGACACCTTCGTTCCAGTGGGCCGGCCGATTGCCATCATCGCCGAGCTGGACGAGAGCGTCGACATCGAGGCACTGATCGGCCAGACGGCAGCTGAAGTCGAGGCAGCGGCTGCAGCAGAGGCACCGGCGACCGAAGGCCTGCCGCTCACCTCTGAAGAAGCGGAAGCCGAGAAAGCCCCTGCAGCCCGTGTGGCGGCTTCTCCAATCGCACGCCGGATGGCACGCGATTACGGCCTGGATCTGCACACCATCCCAGGAAGCGGCAAGGGCGGGCGCGTGGTCAAGAAGGATATTGAGGCCGCGTTGGCCACAACCCCGGCGGCCGCGGCACCGCGAGGCCCTGCCGCCTTCGCCGCGCCTCGCGCCAGCGAGCGCGTCCCGCTCAGCAGGCTGCGCGGGGCCATTGGCCGCCGCATGACCGCCGCCAAGCAGACCGTGCCCCATTTCTATGTGACTAGCGAGGTCGCCGTAGATGCACTGCTCAGCCTGCGGGCCCAGCTCAATGACGCCCTCCCCGAGGAGGAGAAGCTCTCGGTTAACGATTTCATCGTCAAAGCTGCCGCGCTGGCGCTGCGAGAGTTCCCGAATTTGAATTCCTCTCTAGAGGGCGAGAGCATCGTTCGCCACGGCTCGATCCATATCGGGATCGCGGTCGCGCTAGAACAAGGGCTCATGACAGTGGTCGCACGCGATGCCGATATCAAGCCCCTGCGAGCGCTCGCCGCTGAGATTCGCACCATGGTTGGGCGCGCACGCGAGGGCAAGGTGCGGCCCGATGACGTCGAAGGCTCAACCTTCACGGTCTCCAATCTGGGCATGTTCGACGTGGACCATTTCATCGCCATCCTCAACCCGCCCGAAGCGGCAATCCTGGCCATAGGCAGCGCTCGCGAGGTTCCGGTATTGCGAAACGCGATCTGGGTTCCGGAGCGCCGAATGAAGGTCACGCTCTCGGCCGATCATCGCATCACCGACGGCGCCGAGGCAGCCCGCTGGCTCCAGGCCTTCAAGCGCGTCATCGAGGCGCCGGCAACTTTGCTGCTTTAGCCCTCCGGAGCCCATCCATGCCTGGCGCCCTCTCCACGGTCGGGCTACAATGAGACCCACAGAACCGACCATTTGAGGATACCGTCCGCATGACCAATCCGATCCGAATCCTCGTCGTGGATGACGAGCCGGATACGCTAAATCTTCTCCAGATAACGCTCAAGCCAGCCGGCTACATCATCGAAAGCGTCATGAGCGGAGAGGAGGCCATAGACCGCATTCGCAACGACGCCTATGATCTCTTGCTGCTGGACGTCATGATGCCTGCAATGGACGGTTTTGACGTCATCCGCACGTTGCAAGCCGAATCCCAGCCGCTTCCGCCGTTTATCTTCTTGACCGCCAAAGGCCGCGAGCAGGACATCGAGATCGGCAGCGCGCTCGGGGCCGCCGGTTACCTAGTCAAGCCGGCCACGCGCGGCAACCTGCTTGACGCCATCCAGGCCGCCCTCCCCTCCCATGGCGATGCATAGCCCCGAATACAACCTGCGCCTGCTCGAAACCGGCCTCGAAGAGCTGGAGGCCTTCCTGCTCTCCCCCGAGATCCTCTGGCCGCTTGATATCCGCAGCCTGCCCGGCGAAAGCCCCTTCCCGCGTCTGAGCCTGAGTGCATTGCTGCTCGCACTCGATGAACTCGAAGCCCTGCATCCGGAGCTTTCCTCAGAGCAGAAGGCGCGCCTTCTGCGGGCCACGCGCCGCTGGGAAACGCTCCGGAAGAAATGGCGCAGCGCCGTGGACCGCAAGGGGCTGCATGAGATGCGAATGCGGTTCAATCTATGGAAGGGATATCTCGCCGATCTCGAAGAAGACCGTAGGGCCGTGGAAACCTATCCCAGAGAAGTGCGTCAGCGGGTATTATTTGAGCGGCTGCTGGAGAGTCTCAGCAGCGATCAGGCACCCCGAGAGCTGGTTCGCGCCATGCGAGGCCTGGATAGCCAACTCATGGAACGTTCGTCACCTACGAGTTTCCTCTGGGACCCGCGTGTACGGGGTTCTTACCCCTCCGATCGCTATTGGTTCCTCTATCGCAAGCCCAAACCGGACTGGTAGAGACTGATCGGGCCTGCCGCCGCCCACATCCTATTTGGCATAATCGACAGCCCGGGTTTCACGGATGACCGTCACCTTGATTTGCCCGGGATATTGCATGCCCTCTTCGATCTTCTTGGCAACCTCACGGGCGAGGCGTGTGGCCTCTAGATCGTCGATATCCTCCGGGCGGACGATAACCCGGATCTCGCGCCCGGCCTGCAGTGCGTAGCTTTGTGAGACACCCTTGAAGGAGTTGGCGATTTCCTCCAGCGCCCGCACCCGCTTGATGTATTGCTCCAGGCTCTCCCGCCGGGCTCCCGGCCGGGCTCCGCTGATGGCGTCGGCCGCCTCCACGATCACCGCCTCAACCGATTGCTGCTCGGCCTCATGGTGGTGGGATTCGATGACATTGACTATCTTGGGGCCCACGCCGTAGCGCCGGCAGAACTCGGCGCCGATGGCTGAGTGGGTTCCCTCGACCTCGTGATCCATGGCTTTGCCGATGTCATGCAGCAGGCCGCCCGCCTTGGCGATTTCGACATCCGCGCCCAGCTCGGATGCAATCACGCCCGCCAGCTGCGCCGTCTCCACGGCGTGCGCCAGCTGATTTTGACCATAGGAGGTCCGAAACTTCAAACGGCCGAGCTTCTTGATGATTTCCGGATGGAGCCCGGGCACTCCGGCTTCAAACGCCGCCTGCTCTCCCTCTTCCACGATCATGCGCTCGACCTCTTTGCGCTCCTCGTTGATAATCTTCTCAATCTGTGAGGGGTGGATGCGTCCATCGAGCACCAGCGCCTCCATGGCGCGGCGCGCCACCTCCCTGCGCACGGGATCGAAGCATGAGATGGTCACCGCCTCCGGGGTGTCATCCACAACCACGTCGACCCCGGCTGCGTGCTCAAAGGCTCGGATGTTGCGGCCGTTGCGTCCAATGATCCGGCCCTTCATGTCGTCCGAGGGAAGGGGAACCACCGAGACCGTCACCTCGGCCACGTGATCCGAGGCCACACGCTGAATGGCATCGGCGATCAGCTCACGGGCGCGCTTCTCGCCCTCCAGTTGCGCCTCTTCCTCGATCTGCCGGATGATGCGGACCATATCCGCCCGCGCTTCGCGCTCCACCTCCGCCAATAGGCGCTCGCGCGCCTCCTCCTGCGTCATGGTGGAAACGCGCTCGAGTTCCCGGATGATCTCCGCCCGACGTTCCTCCAGCTCATTCGTCCTGCGGTCCAAGGAGCTCTGGCGCTTGCTCAGGGCTTGTTCGCGCTTCTCGAGCTGGTCGATCCGGTTGTCCAGATCCGCACGCCGCTGATGGATGCGTTCTTCTTCCTTCGAAAGTTCATTCCTGCGGCGAGCAATTTCGGCCTCCGCCTCATCGCGCAGCTTGAGCGCCTGGTCGCGGGCCTTAAGCTCAATTTCCTTGGCCTTGGCCTCCGCAGCCTCAATGATTCGGTCGGCCTCCTCGCGCCGGCTCTTAAGTGCCCGCTCCAACTGGAGTTGCCGCATGAAGTAGCCAATAACCGCGCCCGCAGCTAGCGCGATTACGATACCGATCACAGCCACTGGGGTGTTCACTGTACAACCTCGCTTTCATCCGGGGGCGTCAAAGCCCCCCGTAAAGCCTTCTCCACAATGGTCTTGCATAATCTGTAATTGAACCCGCGGCGGGAAAGATAACCTGTCAGCCGCCGGCGAGCGACCGGCTCCGGCAAACCCCGGTACTTCCGCCATGCCTTCGCGGCAGCTTTGGCGGCCGCTGAGGTTTCGTCGAAATCCTCCAGCGCGGCCTGAATGGCCTGCGCGGCGATGCCTTTGCGGCGCAATTCCGCGCGCAGCGCCTTCGCAGCACGCGGGCGATACATTTCTCGGTTTTCCACCCATGCCTTGGCAAAGGCCACATCATCAATCAAGGCGCGGTCCTTCAAGCGAGCGATGACCCGCTCGATAGCATCCTCAGGGGCCTGACCCTTGGTTAGCTTTTCCCGGAGTTCCACCTCCGAGTGCGGCCGGCGCCCGAGAAAACGCAAGGCTCGCTGGTAGGCTTGCTCCTCTGCCTCGGCGGCGACAAGCTGCTCAAGCTCCTCATCACTCAGGGTTTGGCCGACCCTCAGGCGGGATGCCAGCAAGCGGCTCAGCGTAAGCGCATAGCGGCCATCCAGGTAGACCTGGATCTTGTCCGCTTTTCTCGGATGGGTCTTCAAGGCTGTCACCGCGCCCACCAAGCCAAGGACCTCCTCCCTAGACGCAAAACGCCGCTTCCCTTTCTAAAGGGACGCGGCGAAGGCAATGTGCGCTCACATTGCCGATCCCGAAATGGAGATTACGACGCCGAACTTACGCGAGGTCGCCTGTGATGCGCCGTCGCCTGGGCAGGTTATCGGTGGTTTCGCCCCTGTTCTGGGCTACCTCTCAAGCCGTCCTTCCCAATCGGATCCAACCTTGCCGTATCGGTGCCAAATCTCTCGTTCGAGATCGTTCGCAAATCCTTCGTCGCGCCCTGCAAAATGATAATGGGCGCTCCTGCTGCCGGAGCTAGATTTCCCCTCCGCCACCCGTACCTTCTTGCTCCACAGACGCGGCGCCGGCGGGCAGCCCCATCTTCGCCCGGACAGCGTTCTCAATCTCCAAGGCCATCTCGGGGTTCTCCCGTAGGAAATCCTTGGCGTTCTCCCGGCCCTGACCCAGCCGCC